>MWDG01000012.1 GCA_002070455.1 Deltaproteobacteria bacterium ADurb.Bin151 | reverse complement strand
TTTTCTTTGATCTGTGATGCTTACCGAAGCCATGATCGCATCAAACTTTCCCGCATCGAGGTCGTCAAAGATCTTGCCCCAGGGGACCTCGACGATTTTGACCTGAAACCCGGCCTCAGAGCTGATGGCTTTGATCATGTCGATTTCAAATCCGGTCAGCTCCCCGTTGGTCCCTTTCATCTTCATAGGCGCCCACTCACCGCTGTCCACCGCCACGACAATGGTTCTCTGGGCGGAAACATCGATGTTGAACAGAAAGCAAATCAATAAGACCGTCAACATGCACGTCATACAGAGTTTTAATGCTTTCATGGGACCTCCTGAGCCGCAATTTTTTTCCGATGATACTAGAATTGATGAGATATTATCAAGTTCTAAATACAGGAATAAAAAATGTCATTTATTAACTCATATTCATTGACAAGGAAAAGTGCCGCATCTATACTGCGTGCCGCATGCTGTTGTAGATAATGGTATGATTTCGCAAAAGGTTCGATTTCTGTGCCTACGCGGTGATTTGCCAAAAATATTAAATAATAACGGGAGCAATAAACATGAACATGGACGAAAAATACAAAAAAGCCGGTGAGATCATCAGCCAGGCGGGGGGCACTCCGCTTCCTGTCAGCGATACACTTATCCAATTGTTAAAATATTTCATTATGGAAGATGAAGTGGATTTTATCGCTTCTTTCAACGAAAAAAAATCCCAGACGATGGAACAGCTGAAGTTATCCAGCGGGCTGTCGGAAGACGACATCAACAAAAAAGTGAAGGACCTTGCGGCCAGGGGCGTTATCTTTAATCAACCCAACAGCAAGGGAATCATGGTTTTCAGACTACTCCCGCTGCTTAACGTCGGGACCTTTGAATATAATTTCATGGGCAAGCTCGAGATTACTGAACGGAACAGGGAAATAGCTGCATTATTCAATAAGCTATTTACGGAACTGGACAGCATGGTTCAGGACAACTATGATGTGATTATTCCCATGCTCATGACCGCGCCGCCTGTTGACAGAACCGTGCCGGTTTATGAAAACAAACCGAAAAGCGAACCTGTTAAAATTATCATCAACCAGGAACTGGAAACAGCAGTCGACAGAGTTGTGCCTTCTCAAAGAGTTGAGGAACTCATTCAGAAGTTCGACGAGATTGCGCTGGGGCATTGTTTCTGCCGTCACTACAAAGACATGGAAGGGACGCCTTGCAAACAGACGGATGAAAGGGAAACGTGCTTCACTTTTGGCAAATCGGCGAAATTTACATCCGAGCAGGGTTTTTCAAGAATGATTACCAAGGATGAAGCGCTGAAAGTATTGAAGCGGGCGGAGGAAGCGGGGCTTGTGCATAAGGCCTATCATCCGAATTTCGATACCAGCAAGGATGAAACCAGTATCTGCAATTGCTGCCGGTGCTGTTGCGCAAACGGGGCTGATAATATGATCGCGCCTATTGCCAACGTGACCAGTTTTATGTCCGTGGTGAACGATGAACTCTGCATTGGATGCGGTACATGCGTTGAGAAATGTCATACCTATGCGGCTTACTTAAATGACGACAAAAAAGCCCGCAGAAAAGGGGACCGTTGCATCGGATGCGGAGTGTGTGCGCATTTCTGCCCGCAAAACGCAATAACCATGGTGAAGGGCAAAGAAAGAATTGTAAGGATTCCACCAAAGAAAAAGCTAAACTGACGACAACACGACAATTCATGCTGTTCTTAACAGGGACTATGATCCGGCTTCTCCCCTGACGATGAAAAACAGATCGTGGCCGGATCCGGCGGATGCGAAAGAAACCCGGGAAACCAGGGCGATCATTTCCCGGGCGATGTTTAATCAGTTATTGACCTGAACGGAATGATTCGACTTCCTGTCCAAGCCAGGCGATCCAATTATCAATACCTGCCCCTGTTTTGCAGGAGACTTCAATTATTTTTATGCCGGGATTCAAGGCAAGGACCCTTTTGCGCAGGGCGGCCATATCGAAATCGCTCAATGAAAGGTAGTCGATTTTGTTGATCAGAAGGACATTGCAGATGCTGAACATGAGGGGATATTTAAGGGGCTTGTCGTCGCCTTCCGGAACGCTCAGGATCATGACGTTTTTGTGCGCACCCGTGTCAAACTCGGCAGGGCAAACCAGGTTGCCTACATTTTCAATAATGATCAGATCCAAATCATTTTCTGCAAGAGCATCAATTCCCTGTGTGACCATCGTTGCGTCGAGATGACAAAAACCGCCGGTCCGGAGCTGGATTGCCGGAATTCCACTGGCGGCCACCTTTTCCGCATCCACTTTGGAATCAATGTCCGCTTCAATGACACCTATTTTCAGACCCTGCTTCAGACCTTCAACGGTGCGGAGAATGAGGCTGGTCTTGCCCGACCCCGGTGAGGACATTAAATTGACGAGTAGGGTCTTTTTATTGCGCAGCTGATCGCGGACGCCTGCCGCAACCTGGTTATTGTCGGCCAGAATTTCTTCCTTGACTTCAATGAGCCTGACTTCTTCCATCACTGCACCTCCATGTCCTTGATATGGTATTCCCGTCCGGAAATCAACGTGCTGTCCGTCTGCCCGCAGGCTGGGCAGGCGGCATCGCCTATCGTAGCCATGTCCGCTTCATAAGAATTTTTACAGCTGTTGCACTGCAAGATGATCGGTGTGCGTTCAATGATCAGTTTTGCACCCTGGGCCATAGTGCCTTTGCTTAAATAGTCAAAATAATGCTGGATCCATTCATCTTCGAGATCGCTGAGTTTTCCGATCCGCAGATGAATGGCGACTACTTGCCGGACGTTGTTTTTGGCCGCGTGCTTGAGCACAATGTTTAAAATGCTTTCCGTAATGGGCAGTTCATGCATGTTTTTTCTGATTCTCCGCCAGGTATGTGTTTAAGTATCTGCGAAATGTACGGAGAGGCCACATGCTTTTGGCAACCTTCATATGCAAAATCGCACCTTCCAGGCCATGAAAGATAAACCTTGCCGTATCGGCCCTAACCCTGCATGACCTTCATAAAAGCGTCCATCCTGCCTTTCTCCTGAAGGACTTTGACGGCCATGTCCTGAATCGTTGCCGGAACGGCAGGTACTTGTTTCCTTTCAACCAGTTCGATGGCATCAACAGGACAGCCCGTCACACATAACCCGCAGCCAATACATTCGTCCTGATGAACAAAAGCGACATCTTCGATCATGGTGACGGCTTTTACGGGACATCGTTCTTCTTCACAGATACCGCATCCGGTGCAGTCATCCTTTTTTACAAAGGCGGCAAACCGGCTGGGTTCAAACGCGTGGGGATGTTTCAGCTGCGTTTTCCCCCGCAGTATGGTGCAGCAGCATGGACAGCAGTTGCAGATCAGACTGGCTTTGTCGGCACTGTTGTTGCTTGTGTGTACGAGTCCTGCTTCTTCAGCCAGATCCAGTACTTTTAAGCCTTCTTCTTTTGTTATCTGGCGTGCAAAGCCGCGTTCCACCAGAAACTCGCCTGTTCCGTCAAAGATAAGACATACTTCTTTGGGTTTGTCACACTTGCCGACGCTTATCCGGCAGGCACAACCTGCCACAGCAATGAAATTGGCGTTATGAATAAAATTTTTAACTTCTTCATAAGGATGAATGCGGTTCTGCGCCGTTACTGATTTCTCCACGGGGACCACCCGCATAAGCGGAGTAGGATTTCCGGCAAAGGAGGCCCCCAGGCTTTCATGGTGGTATTTTCCCCAGAGCTTGCTGAGACGGTCATGCATGGGAGTTCCGCCACCCTTCATGAAAGGAAACTCAAAGACGCCGGGGATAAGAGGTACCAGACCATAGGATACATCGCCATCTTTCCTGCGTGAGAAAATAATACCTTTATTGGCCATGGATTCAAGGCTGCTCTTGACCGTGTCCTCGTCCAGACCAACCAGCTTCGCAATGGAAGCAACCTTTTTTGGCTTGAAACTCATATGAATGGCAATGTCTGCTTCTTGGGGTGTGAAAAGGATGCGCAGTATCTGATCGATTGATTCTGCTTTTGGAGCGGTGGCAGGATGAGCATCCAGTATTTCTCTTAATCTTTCATAAGGGGTCATTTGCGGTCTCCTTTCATCGGGACATGACACTAACATGACAGACCAGCCGGCTACAAGTTAAAAAATTTTTCTCAAATAACATCACTGCAAAGCAACAATGGATTGAATCATTACGGATCAAAAAGTGCTTTACGATTATGCATTTGTGTATCATACTGATGATATAGAATGGTTTCCCAATCTTCGTGCCTTAAAAAGGGTTCATCTATGCACGGCGGTTCACATATTTACAGGAGGTTGATAATGTTGCGAGGGATGACAAAAGTCGCTATCATAATGGTGGCATGCATCCTGACCGGCTGCGGTTCCTCCATCAACCTGGAAGTGCGTCGAGTGACGCCCTTGACTTCAGAACGCAACGCCTCACTTCTGGCCGGTGTCGGCAGGGCGGACATTACTCCGCGGCCGGGCATGCCGATGGCAGGTTACTCAGCCAATGGAAATTACGGGAAGGGCTTCCGTACACGCCTATATGCCCGCGCTATCTACCTTAAACCTGTGGGGCAAGGGCCTGTGGCAATGGTCCAGTGCGATCTCCTGACGGGTTCCGAACTGGTGCATCGCCGGGTTGCTGAACTGGTGGCTGATAAGACGGACCTGGATCTGAAAGGCATCATGCTGTCGGCGACCCATACACATTCCGGCCCGGGCAACCTTTCGGGAAGCAATTTTTACCTGATGAACACGGCAAACGCAGGCGGACTGGACTTGAAATTTTTCGACTTTATTGCCGGCCAGATCGCCTCCGCAATCATTGACGCATACAACAGCAGAAGACCCGCCAGGATTGCCACGGGAAGTGCGGAAATCTATGGCTTCACGCGCAACCGTAGTATCCAGGCCTACCGGGCAAACTTGAATGCCGATCCTGTGAAAGCAGGGGACATTCGCAAGGCAGTAAATCCCACGATGTATATGGTGCGTGTTGATTGCTTTGACGCCAAAAGCGGCGCTTATGTTCCTGCCGGTGCCCTTACTGTTTATTCAATTCACGGAACCACCGTGCCTTCACAAAACACCCTTTACAATGCTGATGTTTTTGCTTACATCGAAAGAGAGCTCGAATGGGAGATTGCAAGAAAATATAAAACCGCAGGGTTCATCCATGCCGTGGTCAACGGTACACATGCAGACATTGCACCTGACATTATATCTGAAGGGGATGGTTACAGGGAGTCCAGAAAAATTGGTGTCGGCATCGGGCAAAAAGCGATCGGGCTTTTCCACTCGCTGGAAAGTCAACTCACCGGCAGGGTGAAGATAGAAGCGGCCCTTCGGGAGATCGATTTATTTCAGGAGAATGCCATTGACGGGATCGTGATATGCGATCCTCCCCGGGTGGGGAATACATTGCTTGCCGGCGCGTATGATGGAGGTCCCACTCCCGTTCTCAACTGGCTGCCGTTTTTTAAAGAAGGATCCAGACGGTGGATCTTTACCGGTGGATGCCACGGCAGCCGGCGAATCGCCCTATGGCCTTTCCAGTCGCTCATTTTGCCGCGGGATGAATTTCCCCACCGGATCACCTTTCAGGCGATCCGCCTGCATGATATGGTCCTTCTGCCTCTTCCCTACGAGGTCACCATCGAATCAGGACGACGGATTGCCGCGGCTTGTCAAAAATCGTCTTTTCAGGGCGGTTTGCCCGCGGACACACGCTTTGTGGTGATAAGTGTTTCCAACGGTTATACCGGCTACTGCACAACCCCGGAGGAATATGCCCAACAGCGCTACGAGGGCGGTCATACACTTTACGGCCCTAATACCAATCCCTTCATCGCCGCCCATGCCGCCAGTGTTGTGAGTGATCTGGCAAGAAAGGGAGAGTTCTCTGACATACCCGGATCATGGACATTTCAGCTTACAGGGAACACATTCTACCTGGAGTATGATGCCCCGCAGGGCAGGAGGGTGACGCTTGAGGAACCAAAGCTGAAGGAGCCTGAAGGCGGTGAAGAGTATTGGCACATCAAATGGGTTGATGTTCCCCCTACGCTGATCGACTTTCACCGTCGCCTGGTGTCAATCGAGTACAGTGAGGATGGGGGTAAATGGTTCCCTCTGGAAATGGATGGAATTCCTGTCAATGACGATGGCTACGACTTGTCGGTGACCTTTACAGGTAAGTTAACTGACTCCAAAATGGGGATATACGAAACCCGTTGGTTCAACCCTGAAAAAAGGGAAGGGCGATGGTACCGATTCAGGATTGAACCCAGGCAGGGGCAGGAGATCTTTTTCTCGAAGGCGTTCAAATCATAAAATGAATGCCCATTGAAAGAGCGCATGACGTTGTAAGCTAACGAATACTTTGTTAGAGGAAAAAGTCATGATTCGCGATCTTCTTTACACTTATTGTCAAAAAATACGCCGTCTAATGCCATTTTAATGTTCTATGATTGTTGACCTGTGATCAGATAATGCAATCTCAAACAGAAGCTTTTGTTCTGGAAAATCAAATGGGAATTAATGTTTCATCTTCTACGGTTGCCCGACGGTGAACTTCTGTGCCCGCAGGCATGCCCGGTTGGGGTTTTCCTCGAACAACACCGACAGTTTTGAAATATTTTGGGCTTTCTTTGATTCCAGTGCATTCAGGTCCTTAAGCCAGTTTTTTTCGAGATCCTGCAGGGTGAGCCCAAAGACCTCCTGCCACGGCCGGTCCTTTTTTTCTGAAAGCGCATAGAACTTCTTCATCTTGTCGATGCCGTAAGTCCGGATAAGGTAGCTGCCAAAGGAACCCGCCTGAGCATAGGCTCTTGATTGCCTGGATCTGTCAAAGACGGAAGGGAAACCGTCCGGGGAAGTTTGCATCCCCCATGCCTCGTGACCCGGCCCCAATTGATCCAGGGGAATGTATGATTTTATCTTGAGGAAAACCAGCACCCAGTCGTCACATGGGAATCCGCAATTGGGAAAGGTTAAAAGATTGCCCAGTTGCTCCTCCGTAGGAACGCCCATAATGTTTCGGATCATTTTATCATTATGGGGGAAGACGGCGGTTGTCAGCTTGTGCACCATTTCCTGCGGTCTTTCTTCACAGCCGAAGACCCGAACGGCCCGTACACGCCTGAAGCCCTGCATGTCCCAGTGAAACACGCTGACGTAATAGATTTTTCTGCGTGGCTCATCAAAGACAACCTTGATTTTACCGGATTTCTCAACATCGACATCCGCAGACCAGAATTTGAGGATGCCTTCCAGCGCTGCCTGGGCCTCATCAGCCAGCTCCTGCAGGCGGGCATCCGATAATTTGCCGGTACCGTCTTTTGCAATGATGTAACGGGTTTCGATGGTTTTATCCGACGCCCATGATAAACCGGTAATAAATGTCACTGCAAATAGGATCATCAGGATGATGTATCTTCTGGTCATTGAACTCGGCCCTTTCTTTCTGATGAAAGAACATTTTATTTATTGCACTGTCCGATTGAAGGCGTTTTACATTTTGCCCCGTCTTTCCATGTCACGCCGTTGAGGTTCGATCCTGTCAGGATTGTTCCAGACAGATCCGCTTTGTTCATATTGGCCTCACTTAAGTTTGAACCACTGAAGTTTGTTTTGTTGAGTTTTGCTCCGCTTAAGTTTGCCCCGCTTAAATTCGATTCGCTTAAGTTTGCACCGCTCAGGTTCGAATCACTGAGGTTTGCTTTGCTCAGGTTCGATTTGCTCAGGTTTGCTCCGCTCAAGTCCAGCTTGCTTAAGTTTGTTCCGCTCAGGTTGCAGGCCGAGCATGTCTTTGTGCTCTTGAGTTGTTTGATTTGTACATTGCTTGCCGCAGATGCGCCCGCGATGGTTAAGGAAAGGAATATCATGACCAAAACGACCAGTAACAACATTCTGCTCTCTGTTTTCATGGGACCTCCATTCCGATAAAGGTTTATGTATTCATGACTCCTTTAAACAATTTTCAGCGACAGTTCCATCAGTTGTTCGATGCTGACTTTCGATGGTGCGTCGGATAGCAGACAGGCCGCTTTTTGTGTTTTTGGAAAGGCGATCACGTCCCGGATCGATTCTGCATTCGTCATAATCATGGTGAGCCGGTCCAGACCGAAGGCCAGCCCGCCATGCGGAGGTGCCCCGTATTCTAAAGCGTCCAGAAGGAATCCGAATTTCAGCCTTGCTTCTTCGTCACTCAATCCCAGGGCGCTGAAAACCTGTGCCTGAATGTCCTTGCGGTGGATACGGATGCTGCCGCCGCCGATTTCCGAACCGTTCAGAACCAGGTCGTAAGCCCGGGCCCTGACTTTTGCCGGATCGGTCGTCATCAGAGGCAGATCTTCCAAAAACGGGGAAGTGAAGGGGTGATGAGTTGAAACATACCGTTTTTCCGCTTCCGAGTATTCCATAAGCGGAAATTCCGTAACCCAGGTGAAACCCAGTGCATCAGGATCGATCAGGTTGAGTTTTCTGGCAAGATGCAAACGCAAATTTCCGAGGGAATCATGGACCACTTTTGGGGTATCGGCGACAAAGAAAATGATGTCGCCTTCTTTGGCGTTTAACAATTTCCCAATGCCTGTAATCTCCTCAGGCTTCAGGAATTTGAAGATGGGTGATGTCCAGTCGGCAGCGTTGACTTTTGCCCAGGCCAGTCCCTTGGCGCCATAAATGGCGACAAAATCCGCAAGACCGTCCAGGTCTTTACGTGACAGACCGGAGGCCTGATTGGCGTTGATGGCCTTAATCACGCCGCCCTGCGCCGCGACTTCGGCAAAAAGCTTGAAGCCGGAGTTTCTTACGATATCCGTGATATCCCTGATTTCCATTCCGAAGCGAACGTCCGGATTGTCCTTGCCATAGCGGCTGATCGCATCGGCGTAGGTCAGTCGGGGCAGGGGAAGCACAAGTTCTTTGCCCAGGCAGGCCTTGAATATGGCTGCCATCAGGCCTTCCATCATCTGCATGATGTCTTCTTCCGTGACAAAGGACATTTCGACGTCAATCTGTGTGAATTCGGGCTGACGGTCAGCCCGGAGGTCCTCGTCGCGGAAGCATTTGACAATCTGATAATAGCGGTCAAATCCCGAAACCATCAACAGCTGCTTGAAGATTTGCGGCGACTGGGGAAGGGCATAAAAAGTTCCTTTATTGATGCGGCTGGGCACCAGGTAGTCACGTGCGCCTTCCGGCGTGCTTTTGGTCAGAAACGGGGTTTCGACCTCAATGAAGCCGTTTTCTTCAAAATACCGGCGCGTTGCCGCCGCCAGCCTGCTGCGCAGAAACAGGTTCTTTTGGATCGCCGGACGGCGCAGATCCAGATAGCGGTATTTCAGCCGGATGTTTTCTGAAATGTCCTCATCGTCGAAAGAGAAAGGAGGGGTTTTGGAATCATTGAGGATTTCCAGATCAGAAATAAGGACTTCCACCTGGCCGGTTTTAAGTTCCGGATTGCTCATTCCTTCCGGACGTTTTCGCACTTTGCCCTTTACCGCGAGGACGTATTCACTGCGGATTTTGTGGGCTTCACCGTGGACGGATTCCCCCGCTTCCGGATTGAAAACAATTTGCACAATTCCTTCGCGGTCACGCAGATCGACAAAAATCACACCGCCGTGATCGCGTCTTCTATGGACCCATCCCATTAAAACAACTTCTTTGCCGTCATCTGATTCAGATAAACTTCCGCAATAATGTGTTCTTTTATCTTTTGAAATAAACTGGCTCACAAAACTATTCCCTCTTATTTAAAATATTTGTCAGTTCCTCCAGTAAACCATCCAGAGGCAAACTTTTTTGGTTTTTGGTATTCATGTCCCGCAATTCAGCGTGTGATTCATCAATTTCTTTATCGCCAAAAATCAACGTAAAGGCGCTGTTCAATTTATCAGCCCGCTTCATCTGGCTTTTCAGGCTTCTATCGGCATAGTCCATGGCTGCGCTGATTCCTTTTCTGCGAAATTCCTGGGTCAGGCCGAAAGCAATTTTTTGTGCGCGAGTTCCCAGCGCGGCAATAAACAGATCCGTCCTGCGAGGGGATGAATCAGAGGGCGGAAGGCAGTCAATAAGCCTTTCCATGCCGATGCCGAAGCCGATGCCGGGTACATCCGGGCCGCCCAAAAAACTGACCAGACCATCATATCGGCCGCCTCCTGCCAGGGAATTCTGTGCTCCCAATTCTCCGGATTTCACTTCAAAGGCGGTCTTTGTGTAATAATCGAGTCCGCGCACCATCCGGGGATTGATTTCGTAAGATAATTTCAGATCCTGAAGGTATTCTTTGACCTGTGAAAAATGATCCGAACAGTCTTTGCAGAGATCGTCCAATATGCGCGGCGCACCTGCAATGATTGTATTGCAGGATTCCACCTTGCAGTCAAAAACGCGCAGGGGGTTGGTGTGAATGCGTCTCTGGCAGTCGGGACAGAGCGCGTCTTCCGAACCTTTCAGATACTCTACAACGGATTTTGAAAAAACCGGCCGGCAGACTTTGCAGCCCAGCGAATTGATCTCGAGCGATAATTTTTCGATACCCAATGTCTGCAGGAAATGCATCAGCATGAAGATCACTTCCGCGTCAGAAGCAGGTGTGTCATCGCCAAACAACTCCACGTCAATCTGGTGAAACTGCCGGAAACGGCCTTTCTGCGGTCTTTCTCTCCGGAACATCGGGCCTATTGTGTAGAGTTTTGTAACGGGGTCCGAGGCCATGAGGTTATGCTCAATATAAGCACGAATGACCGATGCCGTGGCTTCAGGGCGCAGCGTAAGAAGTTCATCGTTCCGGTCACGAAAGGTGTACATTTCTTTTTCGACGATATCGGTTGTCTCCCCGATGCTGCGTTGGAATAACGTGGTTTTTTCCATGATCGGCACACGGATTTCGTAAAAACCGAAGCATTCAAAAATGTTACGGGCAGTTAATTCTACCTTGTGCCAGGTTGGGGAATCCAGCGGTAAAATATCTTTGATTCCCTTGATGGCTGTAATTTTTTCCATGTTCAAATCCTATTTTTCCCCGGGTCAGGTTCCCTTGCCCCGCACATTCGGTGCCGGACCTTGTGTCACCGTCACGCGAAATTTGAGTTTCACAAATAAATCAAAGCTTTCTAGCACATCACCAAAAAGTTGGCAATGAAATATTCTCAAGGTCGGTCTTCCGGCAAAGGATTGGTTAGCCATGGAGTAATGTTCATGGTTTTGCCATCCGTTTCTACTGAAATTGCTCCATTTTTATCGGTTCGAAAAATATGAATTCCGGCAGAAATATAGCGATCAAGAACATCAGGATGAGGATGACGGAAGACGTTTCTTTTCCCGGCACTGATGATGGCATAACGGCAGGAAACGGCCCTGATAAAATCCGGGGAACTGGAGTGTTTTGAACCATGATGCGGCACCAAAAGAATATCACTTTTCAGATTTTGTCCCGACTCTATCAAACGGGTTTCGACAAAGGAGGAAATGTCTCCGGTAACCAGAAAACTTTCTGCTGCATAGGTGATTTTCATGACAACAGAAGAGTCATTGAGTTCGTCTTCTGACGTTTCCAGATCCTCACGGTTTTTTGGAGGCAAAGGCCAGAGAAAATGGATTAGAGCGCCGGAAAGATTAACGGACGGTGTTTGTGAAGAAAGATACTTCATTTTTATTTTGTGCTCCGAAATGGTTTTTTCCCACAAACGGTAAAGATCATTGTCCGCCTTTACTCCTGTAGACCACACTTCCTGGACGTCAAAGTTTTTAAGGATATAAATTAAGCCCTGGAGATGGTCCGGGTGAGGATGGGTCAGAACAACAATGTCGATTTTTCTGATTCTTTTGGCATAAAGAAACGGGGCGATCACCAGTTTGCCCATATCAAAAGAACTGTCATAAAAACCGCCGCCGTCAATCAGCATGTTTACACCGCCGGGAAACTGGAAAAGTGTGGCCGAACCCTGTCCGACATCAATGGCGGTCATTTTAATATCCCTGCTATATTGTTCTTTTAAGGTTAGATACACTACATCGGTAATCATCAAGATCAGGGCAATGAGAAGGGCTGTTTTCATCAAAACAGGATGACTTGTTTCAGATTTTCTGATCTTTTTTTCGCCCGGATTGGATTTGAGTGAAAGCAGCAGAAAGCCAATGATATAGAAAAGCACGATTTCCATGATGTTGGGCTTTATAAAGCTGAAAGACGACCATGGCCAGGAAGCCAGCCAGTTGATGACGTCAACAGCCAGGCCGGTAAAAAAGGAAGCGGCTTTAATCAGAAGGCCAGACAGCCAGGGTGAAAAAGAAGCTGTCATGATAAAAGACATAGCCGGGATCAGAGTCAACATGCCGAGCAGCGGTACGGCGATCAGATTAGCAATCAATGTAACGGCGGAAACTCGGTTAAAGTAGTAGACAATGATAGGTAAAGTGCCCAGTGTGGCCGCGGCCGATACCAGAATGAAGGTATAAATCCAGCGTATCAGCGGATGCAATCCTGCGGGTAAAGACATCGGTATCGGGATCGTCGAAATGTTTAATTTTGAAAGGATGATAACGATGGCTAAAACCGCACTGAAGGACAATTGAAAAGAAATATCAAAGAGGGCTTCAGGTACAAAAATCAGAATGACCAGTGCTGCAAAGAAGAGAATATTATAAAGATCTTTTGGTTTGCCAATCAGCAGTGCAGTCAGGAATGCCAAGGTCATAAGGGATGCGCGAAGGACGGTTGTTCCCATTCCTGCGACCAGTGCGTAAACAGCAACCGGCAGGAAAGCGGAGGCTGTGGCAATTTTTATGATGTTGAATCTGAGCATGAAATATTCGGATGATTTTAAAAGTATCAGTGCGATAAAGAAACCGGCTGAAGCTACCAGCCCGACATGCAGCCCCGAAATGGACAGGATGTGGGAAGTTCCCGTTTTGGCAAAATTATCCCGTACATCCGCTGGAATCGCTTTTTGGTTGCCGAGGATCATGGCTTCCAGAATTTCTCTCTCAGGGGACGGAGCATTGGCATAAATTAACTGTTTTAAATACGAGCGAAACTTTTCAAGTCGGAGCTTAATGCCGCTTGCCGTATTGTGTCTGATCAAAACAATGCCCGCACTGTCCGCGATAAACCCCGTGACATAAATCCCCTGGCGATGGAGATAACGCTCGTAATCAAAGCTTCCCGGATTATGGAAACTGTGTATCCTTTTGATGGATGTATGAAAGCGGACAAAATCGCCGTACTGGAAGTTCAGTTGTGAGGGAATCGTAAGGCGGATCAAACCTGAAACCGGATAGGAGGAATCATTTTTTAGAATTCTCCCGCAGCGGACAATCATTGAATATCTGTCCGCGGAAGTCTGTTCCGTGGATGTTACGGTGCCTTCTATGGTCTGTTTCCCTTGTTTGACATGATGAACAATATGATGCTTGTTTTGAGAAAGGAATTGATGTTTCTGTGCATTAAAAAACCCTGCGATCACCATGAGAATGAGGATCAGAACGAAAACAGCCCTGTTCCATTTTATCCTGAGGCAGAGGATTAAAGAAAGTAACACCACCATCGCTGCGGCCTGTAGAATGCTCAAAGGCATTGTTGTCACATCGCCAAACAGGATACCGGCCATCAGGGCGATCAAGGGATAGAACAAGGGTCTGCGCATAAGTGATAGTCACCGCTTAATCCCGCTCACGCGGAACAATCATTTATTCTCGGCAGCTTCCAGCCGGATGTTTAATGATAAAATCTCAAATTATTAGCGAAAAATTATAAAATGTTATAGAATAAAAATATTATTTCAGGCGATGAATTTTGGAAGAAAAACATGAACCCAAGAATCAACCATGACATAAGGACCTGGCAGAGGCTCAGACTGCTGATTATCGGCAGAGTGATTATGCTCTCCATTTCGCTACTGGTTGTTTTTGTCCTCGGTACTTTGAGGTCTCTGCTTCCGGTTTCACCGACGCTTCTGTATTCTGTTTATGCTGTGATTGTTGGAATGTATTTGCTGTCTATTCTCTATACACTGCTTTTAGGAAAAGAAAAGTATTATTATCTGAATGTGTACTCCCAATTGATTGTCGATATTTGCCTGATCTCTTTTCTGGTATATTTAACGGGCAGCATCGGCAGCAATTATTCCCTGCTTTATTCCCTGGTGATCATTTATTCCGCCATATTTCTGGGCAGAAGGGGAGCGCTCGTCATTGCTTCTTTTGCCGGTATTGCTTACGGACTGTTGCTGGAGCTTGAATATTTTAACGTGATTCCCACCCTTTATTCCATCGGCCGTGATTATTCCGTTATCACCCAAGATGTTCTGGTAAGAATCGTTGTTCACATATTGTCTTTCTACCTTCTGGCATTTCTGGCCAGCTTTGTGGTTGAGCAGGAGAAAAAAACCCGATCTTTGCTGGAAGAAAAGGAGTCCGCTTTCAATCAGCTTGATCTTCTTTTCCGCAGTATCATTGAATCCGTGGATACCGGTATTATGACGACCACGCTTCAGGGGCGTATTAAAACGTTTAACAGAGCTGCTGAAACCATTACGGGGTTGAAGTTTCATTTGGTCCAGGATCATCAGATTCTGGAAATCTTTCCGGAGTTCGGACCTTTTTTTGATGCGAAACAATTTGAGTTGAATCAAAGCAGAAGAGAAGTGACCATTATGCGCTGGGGAGGTGTTCAGGTTCATTTAGGCTGCTCAATCAATCCTTTGAAAGACAAGTATGGCAAACAAATCGGCCATATCCTGATCTTTCAGGATTTGACGGAAATCAAACGGATGGAGGAAAATCTCGAAAAAAGCAAAAGACTGGCTCTGATTGGTGAAATGGCTGCCGGCCTTGCCCATGAAATGAGAAATCCCCTGGCGTCCATTACAGGCTCAATTCAGCTACTGGGACAGACCGTAAATCTGGAGGACACCGACAAACGATTGATGCAGATCATTATGAGGGGAAAGGATCAGCTCGACAGCTTTGTGCGGGACTTTCTTCTGCTGGCCCGTCCGATCCCGGAAAAAAGGGAATCTGTAAATGTCAATCATATTGCTGATGAAATTCTCGAAAGCACAAAGATGGCAAACCAGCAGAAGAAAAATGTTAAGATGACAAAAATATCCTCCGGAGATACCCGGGCATACGCAAACGAGGGACAAGTCCGTCAGGTGATTCAAAACCTGATTCTAAACGCCATTCAGGCTGTGGAAGAAAGTGGCAACATATCGCTAGAAATAAGGATGACGAAACTGGAAGACAAAAAAGAATATGCGCAGATAAAAGTTACAGATGACGGTTGCGGCATTGAAGAGAAAGATATTAAAAAAGTATTTGAGCCTTTTTTTACCAACAAGGAAAAAGGGACCGGGTTGGGTCTGGCCATTGTAAGCCGCATTGTTGATGGTTATGGCGGCAAAATAGCGATAGAAAGCGTAGTCAATCAAGGGACTTCCGTTACGGTCTGGCTGCCTGGCAGCTAGGGTCGAAGATGGATAAAAAGGAGTGACGGTATGGCAAAAATTCTGGTTCTTGACGATCAGGACTACAGATTTGTTGTGGAAGAGGTTTTGAAAAGAGAAGGGTATGAAGTTACGACTGCCGATAATCCCCAGAAGGCAATTAATCTCTTCCGTAAAACCAATTATGACCTGGTGATCACCGATTTGAAAATGCCAAAGATGGACGGCATTGAGTTTTTGAAAACCATCAAGGATCATCGACCGGAGACCGTCGTTATTTTAATAACCGCCTATGCCTCCGGCGAAACAGCCGTCAACGCGATGCAGGAAGGCGCCTTTGATTATGTGGAAAAGGGCGGCAGCATAGAAGAATTAAAGCAGATTGTTCGGCAGGCACTGTTAAAAAACGGTCTGGTCAGTGAGAGTCAGACGCCAACGCAGGAAGGTCAGGAAGGATTTTTCTGCGGCATGATCGGAACCAGCAGGGAAATGGGGAAAGTCTTCGCAACAATTAAGAAAGTGGCCAACACACCGGCAAATATTCTGATTCTTGGGGAAAGCGGAACCGGTAAGGAACTGGTTGCGAGGGCCATTCATGCCAATTCGTCGCGTTCGAAGATGCCGTTTATGGCTATTAACAGCGGGGGCATTCCGGAGAATTTGCTGGAGAGTGAACTGTTTGGTTACATGAAAGGATCTTTTACGGGGGCATATGCTGATCGTGCGGGACTTTTTGAACTGGCCAAGGGAGGAACTGTTTTCCTGGACGAAATCGGCGAACTGCCGCCGGTGCTCCAGGTAAAGCTTCTGAGAGTAGTGCAGGAAAAAACATTTCGACGGATTGGCGGCTCTGAAGATATCCGGGTGGATGTCCGTATTATTTCTGCCACCAATCAGAATCTTCAGGAACGGGTTAGAAAAGGAGATTTCCGTGAAGATTTGTATTTCCGTTTAAACGTGATTCCCATCCACATGCCGCCGCTTCGGAAAAGAAAGGAAGATATTCCCCTTCTGACCAGGCATTTTATTGAAAAATACGCCGCTGAATTCGGCAAGGAAGTCAGAATGATTTCCTCTTATGCAATGGAATTGCTGATGGAATATCCGTTCCCGGGAAATATCCGTGAACTGGAAAATATTATTGAACGTGGTGTGGCGATGGAAACATCGAATATCATACTACCCGAGAATCTGGTGCTTCTGGCCGAGGAAGACGCGGAACAGAAGCAGATAGATCTGAACATCCCTGATTCAGGAATCGATTTGAATGCCGAACTGGAGAAGATCGAAAAAAGAGCCATTCAGAAAGTTCTGCAAAAAACAAACGGCTCAAAGACGAAAGCCGCTGAAATGCTTCACGTGACGTTTGATTCATTGCGCTACCGAATTGAGAAACTGGGTGTGGAATGAGAACGCGGTTTCAAAAATCAACCTTAAAATTTGGATAATCACCTGTGAAGGGTTCTTCCTCAATAATGACCTGGTCAACACGGGCATGAGGCGGACCGGTTTGGCACCAGACAAGCATTTGATCGATAGCCCGGTCTTCTCCTTCAAAGACGGCTTCGACGCGACCGTCTCTCATATTTCTCACCCAACCGGTTAGGTTCAGACAGACGGCGGCACGCTGTGTTTCGGCCCGGAAGAAAACACCCTGCACTCTGCCGCTGATGTAGACGTGAACTTTTTTCATGATGCGCTACCTTCCGATAAGTTTAAAAAAATCTTTTTCGCTGATCACGGAGATGCCCTGCCGGCGGGCTTTGTCCAGTTTTGACCCCGGTTCGCTGCCCGCGACAACATAAGATGTTTTGCCCGTGACAGACGACTGGACAACGCCTCCTCGTGATTCGACCAGCGCTTTGGCTTCATTCCTTCCCATGCTTTCCAGGGAACCTGTAAAAACGAATGATTTTCCCTTAAGAGTCGTGTCGGTCACTGTATCTTGAGCCAGCGGGGATACGCCCGCGAGGTGAAACTTTTCCATCACTTTCCTGTTTTTGTTTTCCGAGAAAAACTCGACGATGCTTTGCGCGATTTCCGGACCGATTTCGTTGAGCGTTGTTAAATCATCAATGTTTGCTTTTATCAGATTTTCCATGCTGCCGAAATGTCTGGCGAGAATTTTTGCGGTTTGTTCTCCGACATGGCGAATCCCGAGGGCAAATATGAATTTATCCAAGGGAGGGGTTTTGGACCGTGCGATGGCCTCCAGCAGCTTTTCCGATGATTTACGGGCTTGGCGGTCCAGCCCCAGCAGCTGTTCTTTCGTCAGGAAATAAAGATCAGCAGGGTCATGAATCAATCTTGCGTCAAAGAGATGCGCAGAAACTTTTTCGCCGAGTCCTTCAATATCCATCGCTCCTCGCGAGGCGAAATGCCGGATATGCTCTTTGATTTGAGCAGGGCAGGAGAGGTTGACACAGCGATGCGCGGCTTCCCCCTCCACGCGGACAATTTCCGAACCGCATTGAGGGCAATGAGACGGCATGCGAAAAAATTTTTCCTGTCCGTTTCGTTTTGATTCAACAATTTTTATGATCTCCGGGATGACATCACCCGCTCGCTGGATGACCACGGTATCGCCTAAACGAATGTCTTTTTTTATGATTTCATCTTCATTATGCAGTGTGGCCCGGCTGACCATGACGCCTCCCACGCTGACCGGTTCCATGATCGCGACAGGAGTCAGGGTGCCTGTTCGGCCAACCTGCACGACAATTTCACGAATGATCGTCGTGGCCTGTTCGGGTGGGAATTTACAGGCCAGAGCCCAGCGGGGGGAGCGGGAAACATTACCCAGGGATTCCTGAACAGAGAGATTGTTCACTTTTATAACAACGCCATCGATTTCGTAGGGAAGGCCGGGCCGGATGGAGTGTATTTGTTCAAAGTAGTCAATACAGGCCGAAATGTCCTGTGCCTGGGAAATGAGTGGATTGACGGGGAAACCCCAATCTGCGAGGGTCTTCAGGATTTCCCAATGGCTGGAAAAACGAATACCCCGAACCGTGCCGATCCCGTAGAGGAAAATATTCAGCGGACGCCGTGCGGTTACTTTCGGGTCCAGCTGGCGAAGCGATCCGGCGGCCGCATTTCGCGGATTAGCAAAAGGGTCTTCGCCGTCTTCCTCGCGGCGGCGGTTGAGTTTTGCAAAAGGCTTCTTTTCGATGTAGACTTCGCCCCGGACTTCGATGAATTCCGGAACGGAGCGGGAAACTTTTTGTTTTATTCTTAAAGGCATCGATGAAATGGTTTTAAGATTTTGAGTTACGTCTTCGCCAGTGAAGCCGTCGCCTCGTGTCGCGCCGCGCTGGAAAAGACCGTCTTCGTAAATGAGATTGACGGCCAGGCCGTCCAGTTTGGGTTCGGCCACATAATCGATCTGGTCTTGTTTTGCCAGACGCCGGATACGCGAATCAAAATCAAGAATCTCCTGTGAAGAAAAAGCGTTGGCCAGGCTCAGCATGGCCTGCGGGTGGCTGAAAGGAGAAAATTTGGAAAGGGGATCTGCTCCAACGCGTTGGGTCGGGGATGATACCAGATCGTCATCGGGATACATCGCTTCAAGATCCTGAAGCTCCCGCATCAAACGGTCATATTCCGCGTCGGAGATTTCCGGCGCGTCCTGCTGATAGTAACGCCGGTTGTGGTATTCAATAACGGTTCGCAGTTCATGAATGCGTTTTGCCGCGGAATCATTGTCCATCATTTAACCAGTCGCAGGTTTGGTTTTTCTGTTTTTCTATTTGCCGGTGGTTTGTTTTCAGGGGGTTGATTTTTTAATAATTGTTCATTGAAAATGGCATTTTTCACACGGATGGAATTGATAATGGAGAAGATCACCACGGCTTTTTCCCATTCCGGGGAAAAAGAAAAATGCTCCATTTTCGTCTTGTATTTTTCCCAAAGCGCAACCAGAGAAGCCTCATCCAGACACAGAATGTTGCCGGCAATTTTATTTAAGGATTCTTCAAGTTTGCTCATAGTTATTATTTTATATAGGGTCGGGACTAAAGTCAAATTGATTATAATGGAACTGTAAATAACACTTGTATTTTTTCGATCTTGCCGCTAATAAATTATAAATATGTTGAATCATAAAAGAGTCAAGATAGGCGTATTATCGGATACACATATTTCCGGCTTTGATGAAAACTTAAAGAGAATCATCGATGAAAATTTTTCTGATGTCGATATGATTTTTCATGCGGGAGATCTGGTTGAATTATCCGTCCTGACCCTTTTCAATGATAAGGAAGTACGGGCGGTATACGGAAACATGGACAGCCCGAGGGTAAAAGAAGAACTGCCTGAACAACTGCTAATGGAGATTAACGGGTTTAAAATAGGACTGATCCATGGCTGGGGGTCCCCCGAAGGGATGGAAAGAAAACTTGCCGCAAGGCTCGGTCCTCTCGATTGCATTGTCTTCGGTCATACGCATTATCCAGTGAACAGGAGCATAGACGGTGTTTACTTTTTCAATCCGGGATCGGCGGTCGATAAGCGCTTTGCAAAATCCAGGAGCATCGGGATCCTGGAAGTTGGTGATGAATTGACGGGCAGGATCATCACAGTCAAATGATCCAGTTCAATGTAGTCAGGAACCGACAATATGGAAACAATGTTTGCGCCCTGGAGAATGGAGTATCTTGTGTGTGAAAAGCGGGAAGGTTGTGTGTTTTGCAAATGTTCGACCCGGTGCGATGATTACATCGTTTTTGAAGGAAAGACCTGTTTTGTGATGCTCAACCGGTATCCGTATGTCAATGGTCACTTAATGATTATTCCGGAACGTCATGTAGGTGATATTTCAGAGTTGACCAGGGAAGAGCGGTCGGAAATATTTGCCCTTCTGGACGCTTCCGTGAAGGTATTGAGGGATGCGATGAACCCGAACGGATTCAATGTCGGCATGAATCTGGGCAAGGCGGCAGGTGCCGGCATCGCTGAACATGTTCATGTTCATGTGATACCGCGCTGGGAGGGGGACACCAATTTTATGAGTGTGGTCGGTCAGGTTCGTGTTGTTCCGGAAGATCTGGCCACCACCGCCGCAAAACTTGCTCCGCTTTTTAAAAAATATTCTCAGGAGGTTTGATTGCAATGAAAATATTTTATCTGATTCTGACGATCCTCTTTGCATTTTTTATTGTGACTTTTTCGCAGTTCAACGCAGCGCCTGTAACTATCAAATACTACTATATTCAGGATATCGTTGTTCCCGCCTATATGCTTATTTTTGTTGCCCTGCTCGTTGGGGTGATCATTACAGGTCTGCTGGGTGTTGTAGAAAGATTCCGCCTGAATCGAACCATCAGCCGGTTGAACAAAACAGTCAGGGACCTGCGCAAGGAACTGAGAGACCACGAAGCGCCCCCCATGATTGAAGAACGGAAGAAAACACCCGAAGCTTCTCCATGACCGCCCAGCCAAAGTTTATCACCGACGCCTCTCTCACGGGTCTGGCTAAATGGCTCAGGCTGCTGGGATACGACACCGTTGTATACAGCGGCAAAGCAGGCCGGCCGATGATGCGGCAGGCGCAAGAGCAGAACCGCATTGTGCTGACCCGCAGAAGAGATATGCTGGAGAGGCAGTTTTCAGGGGACATCTTTCTGTTGCCGGCGGCAGGTGCGGGCCCGCAGCTCGGTTTTGTCATCCGGAAACTTTCATTAAAAATTGATTACAACAACATGTACAGAATCTGCATGATCTGTAATTCAAGGCTTTCTCCCGCCACACGAGGGGAGGTTCACGATCAGGTCCCTTTGTTTGTTTACGAAAATTACGACCGGTATAACCGCTGCGACCGTTGCGGAAAGATTTACTGGCCGGGAACGCACGTTCGGAATGCTCTTCAGTTTTTGAAAGACAATGATATCAATGTGGCGGTGCAAGATCAAATGCCTTGAGTGGAGCGGGTTTCCGTCTTCTGCAGGGACGACCGTCATGTCGCATGAGTCGTGTGGCTAAGGAAAACCGTCAGCTAGGGCGATACCGCGCAGTCGCGGTCATCGCCTTTTATTTTTTCGATGGCGTGCGGAATTGCCGGCAGAACAGCGGCAAGATTTTCCATGGCCCCTTTGGGGCTTCCGGGGAGATTGATGATCAATGAATGGCCGCGAATGCCGGCAACCGCTCTGGATATCATGGCATGGGGCGTAATTTTCATACTGGTGATGCGCATGACTTCAGCCATTCCGGGGATTTCTTTATCCAGAACTTTCAGGGTGGCGTCCGGTGTGAGGTCTCGCGGACTGACCCCCGTTCCGCCCGTGGTCAAAATCAGATCCATTTTTTCCACATCGGCAAACTGAATAATTGCTTTCCGGATCCGGTCAATTTCGTCGGGGGTGATGAGGGTGTGCTTGACTTCAATAGCGGCACCCGCCAGCATTTCTGCTATTGCGGGGCCACTTAAATCCTGCCTTTTGCCTTGAGAGCCTTTATCGCTCACTGTGATGATGGCAGCATTGAACATTGAAAGTTACGCTTCTGCTTCTTTTTTTGATTCTGCAATAATTTTTTCTGCAATGTAAGAGGGAACTTCTTCGTAATGCGAATCGGTATAGGTGAAATTGCCCCGTCCGCTGGTCATGGAACGGAGATCGGGGGCGTATTTTAAAATTTCAGCAAGGGGAACCTGACCTTTAATGATCTGGTTGGTGCCATTCGTGTCCATACCCAGAACACGACCGCGCCGACTGTTAAGATCACCGATGACATCGCCCATGTATTCATCCGGAACTTCAATGGCAATATTTACGATGGGTTCCAAAAGAATGGGCTGACACTCCATGACGCCTTTCTGAAACGCCATGGAGCCGGCAATTTTAAAAGCCATTTCTGATGAATCGACTGTGTGGTACGAGCCGAAAACCAGCGATATCCTGAAGTCCACCACAGGGTAACCCGCAATCACCCCTTTGGCAGCCGCTTCCTGAATGCCTTTGTCTACGGCCGGGCGGTATTGCCCGGGAATAACGCCGCCAACGATCTTATCCAGGAATTCATAGCCTCCACCGCGTGGCAGTGGTTCAATGTCGATCGTACAATCACCAAACTGGCCGCGTCCACCGGACTGTTTTTTGTATCGTCCCTGAACGTTTGTTTTTCCTTTAATGGTTTCAAAATAGGGGACTTTCGGGGTGTTCAGGTTGACTTCAACGCCAAATTTTCGTTTCATTTTTTCTACGTTGACTTCAATATGCACCTGTCCCATGCCGGAGAGAATCATCTCCTTGGTCTGAACATTGCGTGAAAATACAATGGTCGGGTCTTCTTCCGTCAGGCGGTGGATTGAAGAAGCAATCTTGTCTTCGTCGCCTCGTGATTTCGGTTCTACGGCAAAAGACATGATCGGTGGTGGAACGGCTACTTTTTCGAAGACGACTGGTGCTTTTTCGAAGCAAAGGGTGTCACCGGTAACGGTTTCCTTCAGTTTGGCAACGCCGGCGATATCGCCGGGAATGAGGACTTCCGCCTGTTTCTGATTCTTGCCTTCCAGAAAGAAAATGTGCCCGAATTTTTCGGTAATTTTTTTGGAAGAGTTATAGACAGCAGAATCAGAATTCAGTTTACCGGAATAAACCCGGAACAATGTAAGGCGTCCGGCGTAAGGATCGGCAATAGTTTTGAAGACAATGGCTGAAAAAGGAGCGTCTTCCGACGGCTGTCTTTCTTCGGCTGTATCTGTTCCCGGCTTTTTACCTTTAACAGGTCCGCGGTCAACGGGTGATGCGAACGAACTGACCGCCAGATCCATCAGCATGGTAACTCCGATGCCTTTAACGGCTGAACCGCAGATGACGGGAATGATACTGCCCGACAGGACGCCTTTTCTCAATCCGGCTTTGAGCTCGTCAGCGGAAAGTTCACCGGATTCAAGGTATTTGTTCATGAGTTCATCGTCGGTCTCCGCAATGTCTTCCACCATGGAGCTGCGCATGCTTTTTGCCTCATCCATCAGGTCTGTGGAAATGTCCGCCGTCTTGCCAACACCCTTGTTGTCGGCAAAAGTGTAAGCTTTCATGGAGATGAGATCCACGATCCCCTGGAATTTATCTTCCGCGCCGACAGGCAGGCATACAGGGGTTGCTTTTTTCTTGAGTTTTGTTTTGATGCTTTCCAGTACCTTGTTGAAATCGGCCCTTTCACGGTCCATGCGGTTGACGAAAATGATGCGGGCTAGGGAGTATTTGTCTGCAAGTTCCCAGACTTTCTGCGTCTGAAATTCAACGCCGCCAACGGAATCGATCACGACTACCGCATTGTCTACAACACTGAGAGAACACTCAATATCAAAAGTAAAGTTTGAGTCGCCGGGGGTATCGATGATGTTGATCTTATGTTTATCCCATTCAACAAAATTAGCCGCGGATGATATGGAAACGTGTTTTTTCTGCTCTTCCGGTTCAAAATCCATGGTGGATGAACCGTCGTCAACACGTCCCAGGCGCTCATTTTTCCCTGAAACATATAGCAGGGATTCACAAATAGAGGTTTTGCCTGTTCCGCCGTGGCCGATTACAGCTAGATTTCTTAGGGATTTGGATTCGTACTTTGCCATGAAAACTCCTTTCAATATCTCAACAAGATCAGCAAAAAATCTACTGAAACAGGTTCATACAGAATGCGGGGTTGTTTAGCCTATCCGGCAGCGAAAATCAAGGTAATTTTACACGATTGACCATTTCAGAAGATTCATTTGCCGTCCAAGTCAGTTCATCGCAAGGCTGTGGGAATTTATCTCTTGAGCAGATGTTTTTCACCCAGTTTCATGGGGTAGAAGACTGCAAATATGCAGAGAAACAGAGCAAAAGAGAAGGACAACGCCAATCGGATGATTTGCTTTACGGATAAAGCCTGCCCATGCAATTCGGCCATAAAGATGCGATAAACTGGTCCCGCCTCCAGGATAATGACCGAGGCGATCAGGCTGAAACTCAGGAGCATGAAAAGCACTCCCCCAAAACTGGTTGCCGACATTGCCGGGTTCTCGGATTTGAAATCAGGGTAACGGGCACCCAGCCCGACAGCCAGAGCTACGATTGCCGGAACCAGGAAAAAGATGGTCAAGACAGATAAAAACATCATAAACGGTGTAACCCTCAACAGAATATTCGAGGCTACAATGAGCGTTTCCGTAAGCAAAAGCAGCGGCAGGTAGTAGAGAAAAAACTTGATCCAGAGAAATGTTTTCATGGATACAGGCGCCGATTGAATAATCCAGAAGGCTTCGCCTTCCATGCTGACAGCCGGAAAAACAAAACGGGCGGCAATAGCCGATAGGACGAATGCCGAAAGCCCCACATTCAAGAAAGAGAATACATTTTGCAGATAGATAGTTTTGATCGGTGCCCGGTCCAGGGGCAGCACGGAAAAATTGTACAGGTAAATCACAATCAGCGCGCAGATGAGAAACAGTTGCGGCCACTGCGTGGAATCCCTGAAGAACGATCGCAACTCTTTCACAGCAAAAGCCCTGGCCGGTCTTGAAAGGAAATTCAACAGAACTTCCCAGCTTTTTCCACCCAATGTAACTGGTTTGAAAAGCCTTTTCGGCGTTGTTTGGGCGCGCGAGAAACCGCGGAAGTAGATGATACCTGCTGTTGTTTCGTTGATAAAAAGAAGAAACAGAACGAAGCTGGTTGAAAGGGCCAGGTTCAATCCGGATGAGCTCCATTCACTTTTCAGAGCAAAACGCACTGTATCGGTGATCCAGGTTGTCGGAAGATATGGCAGATTGAGTGCCTGTACGGAATTCAGGTACAGAACAACGGAAGCAAAACTGTCTGGATTGACAAGCTGTTCAGGTTGAATCAATCTCAATACGACGACAAGAAGCACCGCCAGCAAAACTCCCAGAATGACAAAAAGGGTGCGTATTTTACCTGCGGGAAGGATTGCGGCCCCCAGCAGAACAACCATGCTGCTCAGTGCTGAAGCGATCATGCACATGCAGACAATGGCGGTAAAGGTGATCAGATAATAAAAAATACCCGCATGATAAACCAGGCCGTAAGATAAGAAAACGGGAAGACTGAAAGCCACCACCATCCAGGATGAATCAAAGGCGCTGACAAGCCATCTGGATCTGAAAATATCCACGACTGAAACGGGCAGGGAATGCAGCAGAGATAAATCGCGGCTTAAATACAGATGAGACAGGCTGTTGATAATACTGCTGAAAAGCAACAGGGTGAAGAAGGTGATGATCATCATCGAAAGAAGTTTCATGGCCAGAATATCGCCAAAATCCTGGACGCTCTGGAAGTAGGTCAAAACCCGGTAAAAGATAAGGAAAGCTCCAGTCCAGAAAATCAGCCCGATGAAGAAAAAGAAGAAAAAACGTGAACGGCGGTTGTTTTGCACGGAGGGCCTTGCGGAAAGCAGCCTGGGGGCCAATAATGTCCATACGGCATTTATCATAGACTTACACTTCCCGCACCAACGTCAGAAAGACTTCTTCCAGCCGGGCTTCGCCGGTTTTGGCAGCTAGGTTCAATTCAGCGACGGTGCCCTGGGCAATGAGAGTACCCTTATGGATAACGCCGATTCTATCGCAGAGGTCTTCTGCCAGGCTCAAGGTGTGGGTGGAGACAAAGACAGTTACATTTTGCGCGGCCAGTCCCTTGAGAATGTCCCTGACCATCCGTACGGCTTCGGGATCGAGGCCGACCATTGGTTCGTCAATAACCATGACTTTCGGATCATGAAGCAGCGCCGCCGCGATGATCAGTCTCTGCTTCATCCCATGTGAATACGCTTCAATAATTTCATTCGCCCAGTCCCATAGAGAAAATTGCTTTAAAAGCTCCTCCGATTTCCGATAGAGAGACGAAAGGTCGACCCGATACAGATCGCCAATAAACTTAAGAAACTCCATGCCGGTCAGTTTTTCATATAGAAACGGCCTGTCCGGAACAAAACCGATGATCTTTTTCGCTGCGACGGGGTTTTTGTGGACATTGATTCCTGCAATCATGATGCTTCCGGCTGTCGGTTCGATAATGCCGCCCATCATGCGGATCGTTGTGGTTTTTCCTGCGCCGTTCGGCCCGATGAATCCATAAATTTCCCCTGCAGATACCCTCAAGCTCAAATTGTCGACAGCCAGCGTTGTTCCGTAATCCTTGGTCAGTTCTTTGAGTTCAATCATTACTTTGCTGAGATAACCTCCAGTTTTATTTTACCCATGACGCCCAGTAGATCCAGCTGCTGGCTGCCTTCGCCCCGCACGAGCCGGATATGGGTCACATCAGCCGGAATCTGGTTGAATACCGCATCGGCAGTGATCCATTGTCCCACATAAGCAAGGTTCCAGGCATGATAATAAAAACGGCCGTTAAGATAAACCAGCCCGGTTTCAATCTGGGC
This sequence comes from Deltaproteobacteria bacterium ADurb.Bin151, assembly GCA_002070455.1. Lineage (GTDB taxonomy): Bacteria > Desulfobacterota > Syntrophia > Syntrophales > Smithellaceae > UBA8904. The sequence goes on along the minus strand of MWDG01000012.1, from coordinate 32,438 downwards.
CGGCACTCCTGCAGACCGAAGCAAAGCGGCGGTTAAAACCGCATGCTCATTGCAGTCGCCGGTTCTGTTTTTTAAAACCTCCAGTGCATTGGGCACCGACAAGGCTGGTTTTTTTTGGATATTTTTATAAACCCAGGATACGATTTTACGCATTTTGCCGGAAGGGGAATCACCTCTTGATACCATTTTTGCCATGGCGGCTTTTATTTGTGGATGGTCGCTCTGCACCAGGGGCGAAGGTTTCAGAAAGTGCTTGAAAAAAGACGGCATTTTCCCCTCTGTGGCGTTCTCAATTGGAATGAGCTCCCGGGTGACGGTCAGCAGATCCTGATGAAATTTCTGACGGCCGCCGTTGAGCATCAGACCTGAGGGGTGAATGTTGCTGATTCTGATGGTTATTTCCGTCAAACTTGCCGGGTCCTGAAAAATCTGATTGGAGGGGATGGACGCGACTTGCGTAAAATCAATTACGTTGTCCATGGCAAATTCTTTACGTGCCAGTTCCTCGCTGACCTTTTCCATGGATAGACCCAGAATACCGGATTCTTTCAGGACTTCGCCGTCTTTGGCCAGCCAGGCACAATTTTTTGCTCCCATAAAATCGGCGCAGAATTTCTGTGTCAGAATGCGCTTCCCCATGATGGGGATGATTTCATCGGCGTCGCGGGTCACGGATATTTTGCGGATGCCAAGGGTGGACGGATCAAAAATGCTGAAAGAAGAGCTTTGATTTTTCTTAAGACCTGCCCGGAACGCTGCTTCATAGATGTTCCCGCTGATGTGGGGTACATCACTGATCGGGAGAATGATTTTTTCTTCTTCACGGGGCGGGCCGGCGAATAATATGATTTGATCCTTTTGTTTGTATCCGCGGGCGTTGAAGCGGAATAAGCTGGAATTGAGCTGAAAATGAAAGCTGGAGAAAGACATGTCCGGATTCAGTTCTGTTTCCGTAGAGATGTGGAGCGCCTGGGTGATGCCCATGGTGTTAATCTGCATGGTGACGTTTTCCGTTGTCTGAAAGCGGCCATTTTCCAGTGCCTGATATGTTCGATGGATGACCCCGATTTTTTTCCTGTTTTGATAAATATTCATCCAGGATTCGGGATGACGTACAATTTCAGCTTTCGGGCCGGAGGGAATGGTTGCGGATTGATCCTTAAAAAGACCCAACCGAACGGCCAGCAGGACAAGAAAAAGCACTGTGACGGCAAGACCCCAGGTAATCTTCCAATTGATTTTCGTCATGTTTGCCTGTCTTTCCGAAATGTAGAAAAATATTGAACGTATTATATCGGCAGGATCCATACCGGTCAACCACCGCGTTTGAAAAGATATGGGTGAAAACAAATTTCAAAACATCACTTGACAAATTCCAATTAGCAGTATATTAAAACAAATTCTTATTTTTAAGGCTCAATCACGGTGGATCCCTCATCTGGCAGAGACTCTTCCAAATGCGGGGTTTTTTTTATCATGAGGACTGAATTCTGTAACAGAGCCTATATTAAATTGTTTTTAAGAGAGGAATGTATCATGAAGTGCGACGATCAGAAAATCCGCAACATTGGAATCAGTGCGCATATCGATTCCGGGAAAACCACACTCAGCGAAAGAATCCTTTTTTACACGAAACGGATTCACGCCATCCATGACGTGAAAGGCAAAGATGGTGTGGGCGCGACCATGGATTCCATGGATCTGGAAAAGGAAAGAGGCATTACCATCGCCTCTGCCGCCACATATTGTGAATGGAAAGGACATGAAATCAACATTATTGATACCCCTGGCCATGTTGATTTTACCATTGAAGTGGAACGGTCCCTGAGGGTTTTGGATGGTGCCATCCTTGTTTTGTGTTCCGTTGGCGGTGTTCAGTCGCAGTCCATCACGGTCGATCATCAGATGAAGCGCTACAAAGTTCCCTGCATCGCGTTTATCAACAAGTGCGACCGCAGCGGTGCCAATCCGTTCCGCGTCATCGGCCAGCTCAAATCGAAACTGGGGCACAATGCCGTTGCCATGCAGATTCCCATCGGCCTGGAAACAGACCTTCAGGGGGTTGTTGATCTGGTGAGCATGAAAGCGTTGTATTTTGAGGGTGACAACGGCGAAAACATCCGCATGGAAGATATTCCGCAGCATCTTCTTGAGGAAGCCAGAGCTAGACGGGAAGAACTGATTGACGCCGCTTCTCTGTTTTCTGACGAACTGACGGAAGCCATCCTGGAGGAGAAGGAAATCCCCGCCGAGATGCTTTATACCGCAATCCGCAAGGGTACACTAAAGAGGGAACTGACACCGGTCTACATGGGTTCCGCCTATAAAAACAAAGCGATTCAGCCTCTGCTGGATGGTGTAACTTTGCTTCTGCCGGCGCCGTCTGAAGTGGAAAACGTAGCCCTTGACATGAACAACAACGAAGAACCTGTTGTGCTGAGCAGTAATTCGGGAAAACCAATTATATCACTGGCTTTCAAGCTGGAAGACGGTCAGTACGGTCAGTTAACCTACATCAGGGTTTATGAAGGTACTGTGGAAAAAGGATGCACGATCGTCAATGTCCGAAACGGCAAAAAAATTAAAGTCGGCCGGGTTGTGCGGATGCATGCCGATCAGATGGAAGATGTCGAGCAGCTGCGTGCAGGTTACATTGGCGCACTTTTCGGCATTGAATGTTCATCAGGCGATACGTTTGTTTCACCCGGTATCAACATGACCATGACGTCCATGTATGTTCCCAAACCGGTCATCTCTCTGGCAATTGTTCCGAAAGATAATAAATCTCAAATGGCCATGTCGAAAGCCCTGAATCGATTCTCCAAGGAAGACCCGACATTCAAAACATACGTCGATCCCGAAACCAATGAAACCATCATTGAGGGCATGGGAGAGCTGCATCTTGACATCTACGTCGAAAGAATGAAGCGTGAATACAGCGCGGAAGTCACCACAGGCAATCCCCGCGTGGCTTATCGCGAAACCATTACGCAGCGGGCGGATTTTAACTATACGCACAAGAAACAGACTGGCGGTTCCGGTCAGTTCGGGCGAGTTGCCGGCTATATTGAGCCGATCAGCGATGCTGAATTTGTTTTTGAAAACGAAGTATTCGGTGGTGCCATCCCAACGCAATACATTGCAGCATGCGAAAAGGGTTTCAGGCAGAGTATGGCGAAAGGGCCAAAACTGGAATTTCCGGTTACCGGTGTTAAGGTGGTGATCAACGACGGCGCATCGCATTCCGTGGATTCCTCCGATATGGCTTTCCAGGCAGCTGCGCGCGGGGCATTCAAAGAAGCCTATCTGCGTGCCAAGCCGGTAATTCACGAACCGATTATGAAGGTGGTTGTAGAGACTCCTACCGAATTCCAGGGGGCTGTGATGGGGCTCCTCAATCAGCGCCGTGGCATGATTATCGGCTCGCAGGATGAGGGAGTGATGTGCGTGATTGAATCACAGGTTCCACTTGCAGAAATGTTTGGTTTTTCGACCGTTCTGCGTTCATCAACACAGGGCAAGGCGCAGTTCACGATGGAGTTTGCTCTTTACCGCCAGGTACCGCAGTCGATTGCGGAAAAAATCGCCCTTGAAGTGGCACAGAACAAAAAGACAGCGGCGGCTTGAGTCAGGCTATTAGACTGTAGACTGATAGGCTGTAGGAAAAAACAATGTCAGTGGGAAGAGCTTTAAAACGGGAAAATAATGTTATCCATTTAACGTATAAGGATGCAATCATGATTAAACAGGAGATCATTCAGCGTAATCCGCTGCTCAATCTTGGATTTGAGAACGATTATATTTTAAAAAGCGGTGATTTTGGAGCGGTTTTAGCCTATGCAGGCGTTGGCAAAACCGCCTTGCTTGTCCAGATGGCGCTCCATGCTATGATGCATGAACAGCCCGTTTTACACGTGAGTCTGAATGACGCCGTAAGCAAGGTAGATGTCTGGTATCGAGAATTATTCAACGATATGGCATCCAAATATGATTCCGCGGAAGCGACGGAATACTGGGAAAACATCCTCAATTACCGTTTCATTATGACTTTTCGGGTGGAGGGATTCAGTGTCCCTAAACTGGAAGAACGACTGACCGATCTGATGCAGCAGAATATTTTCAAGCCCTACGTGATTATTTTGGACGGGTTGAAATTTGATGAATCGGGGCGTGGTCTCCTGGTGGAGTTGAAAGAACTGGCTAAAAAATATTCCATGCGTATCTGGTTTACCATTCATACGCATCGCCACGAACCACCCACGGATGACGGACTGCCTCTTTCTTTCCGGCATGTGGAGGACCTCTTTGATGTTCTGGTGCAGTTGGTTGCCGAAGGGCCGGAAGTCTATATCAAGGTTCTCAAGGGCCGGTCTTCCGAAGCGAAACAGGATGCCCTGCTTTTAGATCCGGCGACCATGCTGATTAAAGTGTAAGGCTACATCCTTTTTTCCATTGTCTAGAACCGTCATCTTTGTTTAATCGGAGATGAACATGTCATCCTATAACCGGCTGAGAAATGAGAAAAGCCCTTATCTTTTACAACATGCGCAAAATCCGGTGGACTGGTATCCCTGGGGGGAAGAGGCCTTTGAAAGGGCCCGCAGGGAAGACAAGCCTGTCTTCCTTTCCATAGGGTATTCCACCTGCCATTGGTGTCACGTTATGGAACGTGAATCCTTTGAGAACCCGGAAATCGCCGGTCTTCTGAATGATACATTTGTAAATATTAAAGTGGATCGCGAAGAGCGGCCTGAGATTGATGCCGTTTACATGAAGGTTTGCCAGGTCATGACACAAAGCGGCGGCTGGCCCCTTACCATCATGATGTCTCCGGATAAACAACCTTTCTTTGCTGCAACCTACATTCCTGATGTTACAAGATATGGTCGTGTCGGACTCCGGGAGATGATTCCCACAATCAAAAAACTATGGCTGGAGAGGCGTTCTGATCTACTGTCCGATGCATCGGAAATTACCAGGGTATTGAATATATTGCCGACCGCCGCCTCACAGTCACCCGGCGAAGAAGTCCTGCATCGTGCTTATCGGTCGTTGTTAACCAGCTTCGACCAGACTTATGGCGGATTTGGAGGAGCGCCCAAATTTCCTTCGCCTCACAATTTCTTTTTCTTGTTGCGATACTGGAATCGAACCGGGTCCGAGCAGGCTTTGCACATTGTGGAACACACCCTGCAGAATATGCGACGAGGCGGAATTTATGATCAAATCGGATTCGGTTTTCACCGCTATTCAACGGACGAACGATGGATTGTGCCTCATTTTGAGAAGATGCTCTACGATCAGGCGCTCATGGCCCTTGCTTATATCGAACTTTACCAGGTGACAGGGAAAAAGGAATACGAAATTACCGCACGTGAAATATTTACTTACGTGCTGCGTGACCTGACGGATGACAAGGGCGGTTTTTATTGTGCCGAAGACGCGGACAGCGAAGGCATGGAAGGAAAATTTTACTTGTGGACGCCTGAGGAAGTGCAAAGCATTCTTACAAAAGACGAAGCGGCCCTGTTTTTGTCCGAATACAGGCATGAGGATGACCATTCTGTGCAGGGGATGCAGGAGTTCCCGGAAGGCCAATTTATTCCGCATCTGAAAAGAACGTCTGATGTCGATGAGAAAAGTATCACAACGGACCACTCCGGCAAAATGGAGAGTATTCGAAAAAAGCTTTTCACCCAGAGAAAGAAACGAATTCATCCGCATAAAGACGACAAGATTCTGACGGACTGGAACGGACTGATGATTGCCTCTCTGGCGCGAGGCGCGCAGGTTTTTGATGAACCGGAATATACTCAAGCCGCTCTCCGTGCAATGGAATTTATCACAAGGACTATGCAAACCAGAGAGGGCCGGCTGCTGCACCGTTATCGTGAAGGGCAGGCCGCAATAGCCGGAAATTTAGATGATTATTCTTTTTTGATCTGGGCGCTTCTGGAACTTTACGAAGCAACGTTTGATGCCACTCATGTGATGAAAGCGCTTGAATATCAATCTCACCTGTTTGCCCGTTTCCGTGATGAACGCAGCGGCGGGTTCTTTTTCACACCTGATGACGCGGAAACACTGCTAATTCGCCCGAAAGAGCTTTATGACGGCGCCATTCCTTCGGGGAACTCCGTGGCTTATCTGAATGCCCTGCGCCTTTCCAGAATTACGGGGGATGCCGCGGTCGGTGAACAAGCAGATCTAATTTACAGGACTTTTGGTGCACCGGTGAAGGAGATGCCTTCCGCTTTTTCCCAGTTCCTGTGCGGACTTGATTTTGCTCTCGGGCCATCCAGTGAAGTGATTATTTCAGGAGATATGAACAGGGAGGACACCAGAGAGATGCTCGGTAAGCTAAGAAGAAGTTTTGTGCCAAACAAGATCGTGGTATTTTTGCCCGAAGGTCCGTCACGGCACGCCATTGACACGCTCGCGCCTTATGCTAAATCCTATTCATGCGTTAACGGCCAGGCGACAGCACGTGTCTGTTCAAACTACAGATGTTCTATCGCGACGAATGATCCAGGGGAGATGATGACCCTGCTAAAACGTGATGGATGATTATTTGCCGAGGCAGTCGGATTTGCCTTTCCCCTGGCCTTCAGTGGTTTCCTTTTTCAGGATTCCATCATCAAAGGTAAGTGCATAGATAAAATCATTCTCGCCGCAGTTGTAATGCCAGACTTCCACCTTGTTGCTGCATCTCTTCGATTTGATCTTTCTTCCTTTTATATCAGTTCGGATGGTTGTTTGAGGATCTTCACAGACTTTTTCCTTTGAAGTCGGTTTACCACAGGTGACCAGGACCTGCATTTTTGTGTCGCCGCTTGTGACAAGTCCATTTCCACAGCGGAAGGCAAGGGCGTCAGAGCAGAAGAAAAATATCATGACGCAACTGATGAATATCATTTTGAGCGTATTCAAAAGTCATCCTTTCTTTTTGGAGTCATTTATCAGCACAAGATATTCATACTTGTAGAGATCATGCACAAACTGCTGGATAATTTCCTGCTCGTCATTGAGCGGGGTTGGCGATTGCAGGGCGGCCTTCAACCTGTCGTTGTAGTCCAGCGGGAGGAGGTCGATGTATTGGCCCCGAATAACACGATAACGGAAGAAACGCGCTATTTTCTGGAGATGGGAAAATTTCAGGGTGAATTCGTCGTGGCCCTTAAGGGGGATTCTTTCGGGTACCCCCTGTGCTGTAAACTGATGCTGAGGAAAATGAGCATTGTGCATTGACGCCTCACAGCTGTGTTCACTGAGATAAATATAGGGAATGTCCGCTCCGCATAATTTTTCCACAACCTCCATTGCTCCGATATTGATATTTTCTTTCGGGGCAAATTCAAGATCAAATTCTTCCACGTAATCTGTCATCCGCTTTATGGAGCGAATGGTTTCAGGGTCATTCTGCTTCGGTTGGTGTTCGTCGTAAACGAGTGTTGGAAAATCACCAAGAATTTCATTCAGGATGATAAAATCAAAAGATCGAAGATCGGACAGGGATATCTTCAGAAAATCCATTTCACGGAAATTCACGGGAAATCCGCTGAGGGTTTCCTTTTGTTTTTGAAGCAGGAAAGGGGAAACGTCCAGCATGGTTGCCTGGAGATGAGGGGCCAGAGAAAGAAAATCACGCATCAGATAGCCTAGTCCCCCGCCAACTTCCAGAACATTTTTCAAGCGGTCAAAAGGGATGATTTTTTCCAGGGAATGGAAAAGCTGTGTTCCGAACGACTCCCTGTTTTTCAATACCCGGCGGCAGGGACTGTCTTCCGGATGAAGTGCGTTGCAGAGGGTCAATTCCCAGCCCAGAGTGTTCAGGGTACGGATGTGGTAATCATTCGTTGTATTTAGAATATAGGCCATATGCAAAAAAATCACTTTTTATGAAAATTCAGATGTTTGGTCTTTTAGTTCAGGACGGCAAAAAAATCAATCATGAATATTAAGATCTGCTTTCAATTTATCCCGGGAAAGCGCTTTTGCAGTTCCGGAATCAATTTTGTCCTGATCGTTTCGGAATCTGCAAACTTTTTCGAATAGGTGCTTGAAAATCGCAGAAGACACGTGGGTGTCTGATTGATTTCAAACTGTTTGATCGTTTTCGACCATTCTTTGTAGACGGGCTTCGGATCTATTGTTTTCAATCTAATGTTCCTGGATGATAAAGCGGCGGATAGAACCGTTTCCTGGTAAATTCTGTTTTGCGAGGCAAGTGAAAAAAGCTCATGCCTTGCTTTCACAGCGTTTTGATGACCTCTGCCGGCCCCGACGGCATAAAGAAAATATTTTGAGTAAAGCGCGGAATATTTGTGCCCCGGGAAATCAACGAAGGTGATTTTCATGTCGCCTCTGTTCAGAAGCCTTTCAATTTCCGGTCCCAGGTCTTTTTCTGCAGACTGGCACGGGTGGCAAAAGTAGTCCGTGAATACAATCAGTTCCCATGCACCTTTGCCATAAGAGGGGGAAAACGTTTTTTCGCCTGCATAAGCGGGTGTTGACGATCCCGAAAAAGACAGGCAGACAAAGATATAGCCGGCGAAGATCATGAACAGCATGGGTAAATATTGATTTTTGAGAAACGGTATTCTTGCGTCTCCGAAAACATAGAGCATTTTCTGGTACCATTTGTTTCTCATGCTGGATCTTTCATAGTTGATGATATACATCAGTAAAACCATGACTCCGAAAGACAGGCAATAAGGGCAGAAAATATCTTCCCTGAACTGAAAGGAAACCAGAAAAACCTCGACGCCGATGCCTGCCGAGACAAGCATGCGGATCAAATCGGCCTGTTTGAAAAGAGCCAGGAGGATGATGAGACCCATATAACCCACACCGATATATTTGAGATCAATGCCGAAGATGTCACCCTGGAGGTACGAGCAGGCGGTTTTGCACGACGCGTAATAAATCATAATGACGATTCCGATCAATGCCAGTAAAACCGTCCAGATCAGGCGGTGTTGAAAAAATAAACTGTAAAGACGCATCTGTAATATTTTTCCCCGTGAAATTTTATTATTAAATTATTATAAATACAGGTCATTCCGATGTCAATACAATCTTGAATGAGCTTGCAGGATCATAACAGACTTGACAGGGATTGCCCGATTCTCCATAGTTGTAAAATGAGGAAGGGAGAAAAATATTCATTTCATCCCTCGACAGCTTGTGCGAGGCGGTTTATGGGGGCGGAAACCAAAATGTCACAATATCTAGAGAACTTAATCGACCTCCTGCGCAAGGACCATCCTGATCTTTCCGGCTGGACGATCATCTGTGCAAGCGACAGGGCCGTTGACCCGCTGCAGAATCTGATCCACAGGGAGTTGGGAGGAATCCTTCCGAAAATTGAAGGCTTTCGTTCCTATCTTACCGGTAGAATCAGCCGGCTCATGAAGCTGAAACCTGTGCCCGCTGATGAGGTACTTCTCTACTTTATCCAGTTCATTGCACAAAGATTTCCCGATGAAGGAGATCCGGCATCTCGTGCCGCGGGCCTTTTTCCTCTTATTGCAAAACTTTCGGAATACAACATTGGAAAAGACACAATTCGGGGATCGGAACGTTTTACCGAGGTTGAGTGGGAGAGACTTGAGGAATATCTCGATACGGCCCAGGGTTTTCGCGAATGGCTTTCCAGGATCAATTTCTTTATGACGGAACTTGAAATGTCGCGTCTTGATGGAATGGTTCCATCGGGAAAAGAAATATTTGTCGGACTTCCCGAGATAACGCCGGTAACGGAACGGTTTTATAGAAAGATCAGAGAAAAAAGGTTGTGGGTTGACCGTCCACTTTACGGTCTTGGGCTGGATGGAAAGGAAAAACTTCCTTTTGACTCCGCGAAGAACCTTGTCCTGTCTTTTGGCGGTGAGGTCGAGCCTGCGCATGGTGCATCCATCGAGTTGGTCAGGCTCAACGGTCTTCATGCCATTGTCGATCTGGTGACGGTGGAGGTTTCCAATTTTCTTAAAGAAAGGTCTGAAGAAGATCAGATGATGATCTATCTGCTGGATGAGTCATTGACGACGATGCTCTGGAACCGATCGCTCCGTTTGTATGGAAATGCCGTCAACCTTGCTGTATGGCTGCCGTTTTCTACAACTGCTGCAGCCAGAAGGCTTCTGAAGGAAATAGAAAATGCGGGAAAGGCAGACCGGATACCCGGTTTTAAGTCATTTGCAACCGCCTGTGCGATGGAATTGTCCAAAAACAGAAATCAGTATGTCCGTGAAGAGTGTGAGGCCCTTGAGACAGCCATTTCCGTTTCCACATTTCTTGACGACTGGAAGGAGAGGCTTGGGCGTCATCTGACCGACGCTGCAAAAATGTTGATAGAATCGAAAAAATTCCGCCTCACGGGGAGCCGGTCGGCGCCTGTGCAGGTTGTCGGATTCGGCCACGTATCAGGGGAGAAGTTCAGCAGGGGATTAATCCTTCCTCTGGACAGCGGAATCATGCCGAGCCAGCCCTTCGAAGGACCTTTTATCAACCCGGTGCATGTACCATGGATGCGAAAAAGTATATTTGAATATGAAGATCTTATTTTCAGGCAGATTTTGTCAAGGGGCTCCCGGATAAAAATTGCGGCGGTGGAAGACCAAATACGTGAAAGAACGCCGAGCTTTTACATGACTTTTCTTGCTCAGGAATTCGGGATACCGGTCACGCAAATGGAATTCAGGGCATCTTTGCCGGTTGTTAAGGACAAAAAACGCCCCGCAGTATCCATCGATGATGCCTTGAGGGAAAGGCTGCGCAAATTTACGTATTCCTTTTCAAGTCTTTCAAAGATCCTTGGCTGCCCCTTTTTGTTTTACCAACAAGACATCCTCGGAATCAATCCTCCAGCCTTTATGAATGACGATGAGAAAATAAATATGCGGATGGGAATTTTTGTCCATCAATTCCTTCAAAAACTTTCAACGGAAAGAAAGGATCTGATTGATGATTGGGAGAAGCTTTTTGATGAACTGTGGGAAAGCGATGAAAATAGCCAAACAAGGGATATTGACGGAATCAATATCTACAGGCTTGACGCGAAGATTTATTTAAAAGGAATCTACCAGGATGAACTGGATTCGGGAGAGAGGATAATTTTTGCCGACAATACCTTATCCTGCGAGGAAAAGTTCAACGGGTTGATTGGAGGGGGATATCAGATTACCGGCAGATCTGACCGGCTGGCCCAAATATCAGGTCGTACCGACGTTATCGATTTTAAATACTCCAAAAAGAAAAGCGATTTTAACATTTCGTCAAAAACAAACGTTGTGGAGAAATTAAAAGATAAGGGCATTCTGCATCCCGCAGCCCAGTTAATGATCTACCGCCATTTTATCGGAAATGTGGATCGCGCCTTTTTTTATTTTCTGAAGGAATCATCCAAAGACCGTATTCTGGTGCTTCCGGAGGATTGGATTGCCATGACGGATGAACTGATGTCTGCCATCCGGGACCGGCTCGATCAAATCATCAGCGGAAGTGAACTTGAGCCTGATTATAACTCTCCGAAGTGTGAATACTGCCTTTTTCAGGCACTGTGCGGAAGGGATGTCTATTATAAAACTTCCAGGAGGGATGCCTGATGCAAAGCGTTCTTCTGAAAGCTTCAGCAGGTTCGGGAAAAACCACAAGGCTCACCGATGAAGTGTTTCATCGATTGTCCATCAGAGGAAAATTCATATACGCTCTGACATTCACCCGTGCCGCCACAACAGAAATGCGTTCCCGCATCATGAAAAAGATTGCATCCGAAAAAGACATGCATCAGATGGAAAAGCTGAATCTCATTATGGAAGCCGGACGAGTCGGATACTCGACGATGGATTCTTTTTTTTACAGGCTTTTTGCCACATCGGGTTTTGCGCCCAAAATGGCGGATGAGCGGGAACAAATGGTTTTGTCCAGTGAAATAGAAAGCCTTTTTTGCGACAGTCTGATGCGTCGCGGCATGGGGGATCAACTGATCATTGCTGCACGCATATTGAGAACGGACCCGGACAATCTGTGGAAACCTCTTGCGGATGATCAGATTGTCGAACGCTGCCTCGCGGATGCGGACAGGATTGAAGACCTTGGTGTCCTGATGAAAGAGAACGGCGTCCTGAGGAATGAACTCGATGCTCTTCGCAATAAGGCCGATAAATTGTCTGCAATGATGACGCCCCGCGTCAACAGCTGGGTCATTGATGCCCTCCATGATTACGAAAGCTTCGTTTCCAAAACAGTTGCAAAATATGCTGATCTGAGAAGTTACACAAGCCTGGGTAAGAAGATTGCGTGGGAGGAAAGCCCCTATGCTGATCTTAATGAGATTTTCAAAAAATACCGCAGGATCGCTGAAAAGCTGTCTCTGAACAAGGCCCTTCTCCGGGAGCTGGCCGTTGCATTTGTCTGCGAAATTTATCTTGATGCAGCCCGGACGGTTAAGAATGAAAAAGGGGTAATATTTTTTTCCGATGTGCGGAAAACTCTTCTGGCCCTTGATGGAATAGCATCCAGTGACAGACCGCGACTTATGAGTAACTATTTTTCTCTTGGGCTCGACAGAACCGAGCATCTGCTGATTGATGAATTCCAGGACACCTCCGAAGGAGATATCCAAATCCTCTTTCCCCTGATTGAAGAGATCCTGTCCGGTCCCGGCGAGCGCGGTGAAAGATCATTCTTTGCCGTGGGTGACTGGAAACAGATGATCTACGGATGGCGGGGTGCAAACCGCGAAGCCCTGGAAGAGGCACTTTCAACGTATATCGAAGACAATGTCATCCGGGAAAATTCTCTGGAATTCAATTACAGAAGCACTCCCCTTCTGATATCCTTCTTCAATAAACTTGTGGAAAATATTTTCACTGGAAAAGAGAAAACGGAAACACAGAAACCTCCGGATGAACCCAGCCGTTTTGAAGGCGTTACAGAAGTGGAGCTTGTTCATCTTGCAAAAAACGGTTCTTCCGAAGCCCCTTATTATCCTGCGATCGTCAAGGTTCTGAAGCAGAAGAAAACGGAGTATGGGTGTCAGTGGGGTGACATGGCGGTGCTTGCCCTCACCAACAATTATGTCCAGAGAATCACTTCTGAACTTGTCAGGGAAGGTATCGGTGTGTCAGAGGTCAGGGGCAGGCAGCTTCTTTCAAGCGAAGAAGGCGTCGCCGTCCTGCTTTTTATAGCGGGTGTTCTTTCGAAGGAAGGCAAGCATCTGTTTTTTGAAAACGCGGCAAAGTCGCCTGTATGGAATGGGATATTCGGGCAGGTAGAGAATGTTCGGGACGAATTCGCCGGAAAATTCCCGAGACCGTTCGGAATCATGGCGGTCAGTTGCGCTATCGAGATTTTACGCGGGAAAATCTCCGCAAACATCCTCGACATCTGGCAGGATGAGGCGCAATCCTTCTTCAGTGAAGGTGGATCTGACGTAGATGATTTTCTCTTAAGAATGTTCAATATACGGTTTCATGTGAAGATACCCGAAGCCGAGAAAAGGGATAATATTAAAGTGGATACCATCCACGGGACCAAGGGACTTCAGTTTAAGCACGTCTTTATCTTCTGGAACGAGGATGAAAAAGAGCCTGCATTCTATCTGCCCTCCGAAAAATGTCATGTTGAATTTACTAAGAATGAGCTTAATTTCTGGGCCGCAAGCGGATCGGTCATTGCCAGAGAAATCCTTGAAAAACATGAGTTGAATCTGGCGCGAATTCGGCGCGAGAGAGCAAATGTTTTCTATGTGGCCGCGACAAGGGCGATACAGACGCTTACGGTTTTTCTGCCGGAAAGGAAAGAAGGGACCTGCAAAGACGTCCATCAGGCACTGCTCAATACGTTTTCTCAATTTGCGCCTGAAGGCTTTAAAAAGGATATTTGTCGTCCGTCCGGCTCTCCCAAAAATGTTGAAAAACTGATCCTGTTGAACGTGCCGGAAAAATCCAATGACGAACCTGAAATGTATGGCGAAATTGATCCGGCGCTGCTATCTGCCTCGATCAGGGCAGGTATTATGCGCGGGGAGAGACTGCACCGCTGGCTTGCAAAGGTTATTGGTAAATCAGATCTGCCCGTAGCCGGAGAGTTGAACGACGAGGAATATAATGCTGTGGGTCGCTTTCTCAAAAGGAAGGATGTCGCGAATGTGATGTTCAGACCCGGCCATCTCTACATCGAGCAGCAAATATCGGATAAGAATAATTTTGGCGTCGTGGACAGAATGATTGTCTCCGATGATCTGATTACCATCGTGGATTATAAATCAGGTTCCATGAGGGGACTGAAGCAAAAATACGATGAACAATTGAAGCGCTATACAAAGATCATGCAGACGATCTACCCGTCACGGAAGGTTGAATATTATATCCTGTCCATAGATAATTAACCTTTTCAATAAATCTTGACAATGATTGGGCAATCTATTACACACAGCAGATATGTTAAGATGATTGCAGATGTGCCGGCAAACCATCGGTAACACGGCAGGTGTTTTCAATAAAAGGGGGGGCGATCATGATCGGTGTGCTAATAACAACTCACGGAAATCTGGGAAATGAATTAATCAGAGCGGCGGAGATGATTAAAGGCACGCTAAAGGACGTGATGCATGTTTGTGTCGAGCAGTCCAAAAGCGTCGAAGAATTAAAGAAAGAAATCCAGAGCGCCATTAAAAAACTGGATAAAGGAAAGGGTGTGCTGATTTTAACAGATCTTTTTGGCGGGACACCATCCAATATATCCCTTTCTTTTATGAAAGAAGGGAAAGTGGAAGTTGTTACGGGAGTTAATTTGCCGATGCTGTTGAAGTTATCCGACGCAAAGGAAGGAATGGCATTAAATGAATTCGCCTGTTTCATTAAGGATTACGGAAAAAAGAATATCTCTCTGGCCAGTGAAATATTGAATAAAAAGGCAATCGGGTGATCCATTGGCGGAATCTTATGACATGGCTCTCGTGAGGGTGGACAACAGGCTTGTTCACGGGCAGATTTTGGAAGCCTGGGTGCCTTTTATTGAAGCAAAATGCATCATGGTCGTTGATGACAATTCCGCCAGCGATTTTTTCTGCGAGACGGTTATCCGGATGGCCGTGCCCAGCGATATCGAAGTCAATATCTGTTCTGTGGAGGATTTTGCCGCCAATTATGTTTTTTCACAGGGCAGTGGCAAAAAGACTATTGTTTTGCTCAGTAAGATTTCAGATGCTCTGAAGATTTACCAGAACGGTTTTCATTTTAAAAAGCTCAATATCGGCAATATCCACCATGAAGATTATAAAGTTTGCTGTGCCCCCTCTGTGTTTTTATGTGAGCCGGAAATCCAGGACATATTCAAACTTCTGCAGGACGAGGGTGTTCATGTTGAGTTGAAGAGGGTTCCCAGAGAAAAAGCTGTGGATATCAAAGACGCACTGAAGGAGTTCTGCAACGTAAAGCCATAAACAGGCTGGTAAGGAAATGGTTTTAAAAGTAATTCTCATATCATTGGTCGGCAGTCTGCTTTGTCTTGACCGTGTTTTTATGCAGACAATGGTTTGCCGGCCGGTCATTATCGCTCCCGTCATCGGCTTCATTCTGGGCAATCCTTATGCGGGATTAATCATCGGGGCGATGCTCGAATTATTCTGGATGGAACGTATTCCCATAGGCATTTATATTCCTCCCAACGATTCCATCGTCGCCGTTCTGGCCGCTTCAACAGCCATCCTTGCCGGCCAGGCACTTGGATCCGTAACAAAAGAGCTGACGGCATTGTCGATTCTGCTTGCAATCCCTTTTGGAATTATCGTCAAAAGAATGGATGTAAAGATTGTCGAGTCCAATAACCTTCTTTCCGATCAGGCCCTGGAGGCGGCCAAAAGGCTCGATATACGCGCTATTGAGAAAAAGATATACCTGGGTATGGCCAAGTTATTTGCGTTTTATATCCTTGTGCTTGTCGCGCTGCAATTTACTTTGATTTATCTGTTGATCATCATCTTTCCGGGGTTGCCTTCAGAAATCAAGTCCATGCTGTTGATGACATACTATTTCCTGCCTCTGCTGGGTATTGCTGTAGCGATCAACACCATTAAGCTCCGCGGCGCAATCCCTGTTTTCTGCGGAATATTTTTAGTGGTTGCCGTCGCTTTGGAATTTTTCCATGTCATCTGAAGATACGCAAAATCAAATCAGTGTCGATCTGATGAAAAAAGAGGATTTGCCGGAAATTCTGGCCATTGAACGCGTATCATTTCCCACACCTTGGACAGAAGGCATGTTTATGGACGAGCTGAGGACAGAACATGCCCAGTGTCTGGTTGTAAAAATCGAGCTCAACGGAAAAGCAATGATCGCTGCCTACATTATATTCTGGTTTGTCGCCGATGAAGTTCATTTGCACAATCTTGCTGTAAAATCTGAATTCCGCAGGCGGGGCCTTGCTTACAGTCTGATGAGCCTGATGAGGGGAATTGCCGCGCAGGTGGGGATCAATCGACAGACTCTGGAGGTCCGCGAATCAAACAGGGGAGCAATAAATCTTTACCGGAAATGCGGTTTTGTAGTAAAAGGAAAGAGAGTTCAATACTACACCGATACCCATGAGGATGCCCTGGTGATGTGGGCTGAAAAACAACAGGAAGAACAGAATGCCTAAAGATATTTACATTGGGGAAGTTTCCCGCAATGAGGAGATCCGGAAAAATTTTTTCCTGATGAAGGTAACGCTGCCTTATGGTTTTGTTGAACCCATGCCCGGGCAGTTTGTCATGATCCGCATTGCCGGTTTAAACGATCCCTTTCTTTCCCGTCCTATCAGCATTTATTCTTTTGTGCGCGGCCGGATGAACTGCACAATTGAACTTCTCTTCCGGGTGGTGGGGAAGGGAACAAGGATCCTGGCAGGATTAATCAAAGGATCGCTTGTTGAAGTAAACGGTCCGTTGGGGAAAGGCCATTTTGCAACCCCAACGACCGGGAATATTATATTCATTGCGGGCGGCATCGGCATCGCACCCTTGTCCTTGTTAGCTCAGAATCTTTGCAGGAAAGTTTGCCGAAGTTCTGATTCCATGACCTTTTATCTGGGTGCGCAGTCAGCGGACACGCTTATAGGGTTCAACCGTGTTCATCAGTACTGCGGCAGAGTGATTGCCTGCACGGATGACGGTTCAGCGGGAATGAAAACCCTGGTGACGAAGGCGTTCCAGAAGGACCTCAGGATATATGACCCGGCCGATACCTCGATTTATGCCTGTGGTCCCCGGCCGATGATTCGGGCACTGTCCGGCATACTGGATCCGGAATATTTCTGCCAGGTGTCACTGGAGGAAAAAATGGCCTGCGGTGTCGGCGCTTGCGTCGGCTGCGCTGTTGCCGTGAAGGATGATTACGGGCAGAAGACCTACAAACGGGTTTGTGCAGATGGACCGGTGTTTGAACTGAAGGACATTGTCTGGGAATAATCGTGAAAAACAAAAAAGGTAAAACAGAGACGATGATGGCTGTGAAAATTGCCGGACTGAAAATGAAAAATCCGGTGATGACGGCTTCCGGGACATTCGGTTACGGTGAAGAGTATTCCGATTATGTCGACCTGAACCGCCTGGGCGGCATCGTTGTGAAAGGACTGTCATTAAAACCGCGACAGGGAAATCCGCCGCCGCGCATTATGGAAACGTCGGGAGGTATGCTCAACGCCGTGGGGTTGCAGAATGTCGGTGTCGATGTTTTTATTGACGAGAAACTCCCCTTTTTGCGCCGCTACGATGTGGCTGTCATTGCCAATATCTATGGAGAGAGCTATCAGGAATATGCTCAGGTTGCCTCGAAACTGAACCGGGTGGACGGGGTTCATGCCCTGGAGATCAATGTTTCCTGTCCGAATGTGAGAAAGGGAGGCTTGAGTTTCGGTTCAGATCCGAAAGCGGCAGCCCAGGTGACTCGTCGTGTCAAGGCCGAGACACACCTGCCCGTGATTGTCAAACTCACCCCCAATGTTACGGATATTGCCTCCATCGCTTTAGCCGTGGAAAAAGCGGGCGCAGATGCGGTTTCGCTGATCAATACAATTACAGGGATGTCCATTGATCTCAAGACCAGGACGCCTCATCTGAAAAACATTACTGGTGGCCTTTCGGGTCCGGCCATAAAACCGGTTGGCCTGCGTATGGTCTGGCAGGTGGCACAGAAAGTGTCCATCCCGGTAATCGGCATCGGCGGTATCATGACGGCTGAAGACGCCCTGGAATATATGATTGCAGGGGCAACGGCAGTGCAGATCGGCACCGCAAATTTTATCAACCCGTGTGCATCGGTCGAAATCATCGACGGGATCCGGCACTACCTGCACGAAAATAAAATTAAAAAGATTACAGATATTGTGGGAACGCTGCAAACCTAGAAGATGAAAATGAAAACAGAGGAAATTGCAGAAGGGATTTATTTAATTGGCGGTCCAAATGTCACACGGCCAGAGGATGCGGCGGTATACCTGGTCGATTTCGGCGATGAACTGGTCATGATTGATTCAGGGGCGGGGAACAGTTCGTCTCAACTTGACCGTAATATTGAAATGCTGGGTTTGAAACCGTCCAAACTCACCCAAATCATCTTAACGCACTGCCATATTGATCATATCGGTTCTGCAACTTATTTCCGTGAAAAATACAAGTCTGAAATCGTCATTCATGAACTGGACGCGCGGGCTCTGGAAACCGGTGATTCAATGAAGACCGCGGCCAATTGGTACGGAACAACTTTCCCTCCGACCCGCGTAGATCGGAAGTTAAAAGGAGCGCACGAAATATTGAACTTCGGCCAAGAGGATCTGCACTGCCTCCATACTCCCGGACATACGCCGGGTTCCATTTCGGTCTATCTGGACAGGGCAGGACAGAGGATTTTATTCGGGCAGGATATTCACGGCCCGTTTAACAGGGCTTTTGATTCTGACATCGCGGCCTGGAGAAAATCCATGAACGTTTTGCTTTTACTGGAGGCTGACATCCTTTGCGAGGGCCACTTCGGGATTTACCAGCCAAAAAACAAAGTCAGGGATTATATCGAGCGGTATCTCGAGGAATATGATTAGATTCTGTGTCCGCTGTGTGTAGGCAGAATCGAAACGATGCATTATTCCACTCATAAATTATTCTGAATTCATTCCACTTTTTCCCGGCTCATGATGTCAAAGGTATCGTATATCCTTGGCGGTGGGGTGTACAATTTGTTGTCCGGTTTTCTTTCCAGTTTTAAAGACCCGGCCGGACATGTGGTCACACAAAGACCGCAGCCAATGCAGCGATTAGCATAAAATGTGATTTTATCGTCCTTCATCTTTAATGCACTCACAGTGCAGCGGCTGGCGCAGACTCCACACTGTGTGCAGCTGGATTCATCAAACACGCAGGCATAGTTGCTTTTTACTGCCAGGGCCGGTGCCGGAAACAGCTTAAGCGAAATTAACATGCCGCAGCAGCATGAACAGCAGCAGCACATGGCCTCCACTTGCTGCGAATTCAGAATATGGATCACCAGACCTTCCGCCTCGCTTTGCTTCAGAATGGCCAAGGCTTTATCGGTGTTGATGTAGCGCGCCATTCCATTTTCTACGTAATAATCAGCGAAGGTCTCAAACTGCAGACACGTCTCCAGGGAATGGGAGCATGTCTTTCCATAAAGCCGGACTGCTTTACGGCAGAAGCATTCGGCAACGGCGATGCGTGATTTGCTCTTGATGATGGCAAACGCGTCATCGTAGGCGGCGATGGGATGGTCAGCAACGATTTCAGTATTAATGGGGATGGAGCGAAGGTGCGGTGTTTTCTGTCCGTGAAAAGTCGCGCCCAGGCCGTCAAGATAATACCGGGAGATATCCTTCAACAATGGTTTATTCAAGTTATTTAACTGAAACTCATAAATACCTACGATAAAAGGAACCGGAAAATAACAGATTGCATCGTCCTGTTTTACCCGGAAGATCAGTCCTTTTCGCGCCATTGATTCGAGTCGCTGCGCCGTTTCCGCAATATCGGTGCCAAGACGTGAGGCCAGTTGATTTGCCGTTTCAGGCGAGGGGTCCATCTTCAGGAATAATGCCGCATCATCCTCACTGAACAGATGTTGAAGGATTTTGATCTCAACTCCATCTTTCGTTGCGGGGTAACCGGTCGCCATGGTTTCTAGCTTATCCCGTAAACATTCATAGATATCGCTCATGCCTTTTATGTCCTTCTGTTGCCAGTTTTTATTTACCACGAATGTATCTATCACATATTGGATCAGAGTGCAGTCCTTTTGAAGAAATCAAGATTTTTTAATTTATCGGTAGAGGCAACGTTTTCTGCCTTTTTCTTTTTCGCGAGCTGTCAACGAGATTTTCTTGACATACAGGACCTCGTTCCCTATAGTTCCCATCAAAAAAAGGAATCAACAGGTTTGTCATACAATTTTCAATCATGCCTTTGCGAAGTTGAATTTGAAAAGGTATTGAAGAACCTGATGGATGCCCCGATTTATGGTTTGAGAAGACAGCTCGCTGAAATCATATGATGAATGGAATCATTAAAGCGTTTCTCTCATGATTATACTAAATTGTGATTTTATGAAGGGTGGATATGGCCGAAAAGGGAAATGTTCTTAAAAAGTCAGTCGTCATTGTGGCCCTGGTTCTGTTAGCAGGGGGTCTTGTTTTTTATCTCTATATCAGCAAAGACAGAAATGCTGTTCCACAGGGTTTTGTGATGGGCAATGGCCGTCTTGAGGCAATCGAGGTGGATATTGCAGCAAAGCTTGCGGGGCGTCTCGCAGAAGTCCTTGTGAAAGAGGGAGATTTCTGTGAGAAAAACCAGATCGTGGCCAAAATCGATACCACCACACTCTCGGCCCAGTTAAAACAGGCCGAAGCCGAGGTGAAACGGTCCATGCAGGCGCGTAAAACCGCCCTGTCCATGCTTGAAGGGGTTCGCTCGAAAATGGATCTTGCAGGGAAAGAGCTTGAGCGGTCCAATGCTCTCTTTGCAAAGGGAATCTATACACAACAGGAACACGACCGCGTTCGGACAACCAAGCAGACATATAATGCAGAATATGCAGCGGCCGCATCATCCGTCGCAGAGGCCGAAAATGCTATCGAGGCCAAACTGGCCCTCGTAGAAATGTTGAAAGCCGAGATCAATGACTGCATGCTGAAAAGCCCCATCAAGGGACGGGTAATGTTCCGCCTCGCTGAACCTGGCGAAGTTATGCCCAATGGAGGCAAGGTATTAACCATTATTGATCTCACAGACATTTACATGAATATTTATCTGCCGGAGCGATATGCAGGCGGCATTCCTTTGGGTGATGAAGCGAAGGTTGTCCTCGACGCGATACCGGACAGGCAGTTTGCTGCGCGGGTTGCCTATGTTTCTGAAAAGGCACAGTTCACCCCCAAAGAGGTTGAGGCGACAGAGGAGCGCCAGATGCTCGTTTTCCGGGTGAAAATCAGAGTTGAGGAATTTAATGATCCCCGATTGAAACCGGGCATGCCGGGAGTTTCATATATCCGGTTGAATCCATCCGCGAAATGGACGGAACTCTTTAAGTGAATGTTCGCATGAACGGCCGTGAACCCATCGCACACATCGAAGGAATAAAGCACTGCTACGGTAAGAAGCTTGCTCTTGATTCCATTGACCTTCAAATCCCCGCCGGATGTGAAGTCGGTTTTATCGGACCCGACGGTGTGGGCAAATCAACCCTGCTCGGACTCATCGCAGGACAGAAAAAAATACAGACAGGCGACATTCATGTTCTGGGCAGTTCCATGCGTTCAGGGACCCACCGTCACGATGTCTGCTCGAATATTGCTTATATCCCCCAAGGTCTCGGCCAGAATCTCTATGCTACGCTTTCCGTCTATGAGAATGTTGATTTTTTCGGACGTCTCTTTGGGTACAACCGCGACGAACGAAACGAACGAATCAAGAGGCTTTTGAAAGCCACAAACCTTGAAGCCTTTGCAAACCGGCCTGCAGGACAGCTTTCAGGAGGCATGAAGCAGAAACTGGGCTTATGCTGCGCACTGATTCACGACCCTGATGTGCTCATTATGGATGAACCCACTACGGGTGTCGACCCTCTTTCACGTCGTCAGTTCTGGGAGCTTATCAAAGGTATGAGAGTCCACCATGCAGGGATGAGCATCATCGTTGCAACTGCCTATATGGAAGAGGCTGAACACCTCGATTGGCTCGTCATGATGGAGGGTGGACGGATCCTTGCTACAGGAACACCTCCACAGTTGAAGGAGCAAACAGGCAAAACGACGATTGAAGACGCATACATTGCCATGTTGCCGGAAGAAATGCGCTATGGGCACAAGGTCTTTACGACACCGCCGAGGATCGCATCGGATGACGGTTCTGCAATTGAGGCAAAACACCTTACCAAAAAATTTGGTGACTTTACTGCTGTCGATGACGTCTCCTTCACCATACCCAGGGGGGAAATTTTTGGTTTTGTCGGATCGAACGGTTGCGGTAAAACCACTACGATGAAAATGCTCACCGGACTTTTGCATCCGACACACGGTCAGGCTACCATCTTTGGACGTTCTGTGGAAACAGGAAGCGTTGGGCTGAAAAAGCGCATCGGCTACATGTCACAGAACTTTTCGCTGTACGGTGAGCTGACCGTTCGGCAGAACCTGAGCATGCATGCACATCTTTTTGATTTACCGAAAGAGGATGTTCCTTCCAGGGTAAAGGAAATGGCTGAGAAGTTCAACCTGAATGATGTCATGGACGATGAGACGGAGAGCCTTCCCCTCGGAATCCGTCAGCGCCTCTCCCTGGCCGTTGCAGCAATTCATAGACCGGAGATCCTGATTCTGGACGAACCGACGTCAGGTGTTGATCCTGTGGCCAGAGACCATTTCTGGGACCTGCTCATCAATCTCTCCAGAGGGGACGGGGTTACCATATTTGTGACTACCCATTACATGAATGAGGCAGGCCGCTGCGACAGGGTCGCCCTCATGAGTATGGGCCATGTATTGGCCTGCGCTGCGCCAAAAGATCTTATCCGCGCGCGTAACTCCAACACACTTGAAGAGGCTTTTATCGCCTATATCAAGGATGATCTTGCCGAAAATAAAACCAATGGGATGGATAATGAAAAACAAACCGTTCCATTCATGATGAAACCGGATCGTGTAAAAAAACATGGCCGCTACTTTGATATTTACAGGCTGGCGGCCCTGGCCCGGAGGGAAGCTATCGAATTGTTCCGCGATCCGATCCGGCTCATTACCTCCTTCATCATTTCGCCCTTTCTTCTCATAGTTTTTGGCTTCGGAATATCTACAGATATTGAAAACATCAAATACAGTGTTCTGGACAATGATCAGAAAATGTTGAGCCGTGATTACCTGAATAATTTTTCCGGTTCGCGCTACTTCAGCCAACAAAAGCCTGTACACTCGCATTTCGAGATAGACAAGGGCTTTCAGAGTGGCAAGTTCAACATGGTCATCGAGATTCCCCCGAATTTCGAAAAGGACATGAAGAGGGGGCAGAGGCCTTCCGTAGGTTTCTGGATAGACGGCACCATGCCGTTTCGGGCCGAGACCAACAAGAACTATGCGGAAGCTGTGCATCAGACTTACCTGATCGGCGTCGCTGACCGTTCGCCTGTGCGTATGGAGTCTTCTTCCACCCACGTGCAGCCCCGGTACTGGTATAACCCTATGCTAAGGAGCAAATATTCTGTTGTTCCCGGTCTGCTTGCCGTCGTGCTCATGCTTGTTCCTGCCATGCTCACGGCCATCGGGGTAGTCAGGGAAAAAGAACTGGGATCTATCACCAATTTCTATTCAAGTCCCATGACCAGACTTGAATTCCTCTGGGGAAAGCAGGTTCCCTACATCGTGATTACATTAATAACGTTCATCATCCTTCTTGTTGTGATTAAATTCCTGTTTCATATTCCGTTCAGGGGCAGTTTTTCAGCCCTGATTGTCGGGACAGTGCTCTATATCATTACCAGCACCGGCATTGGTCTTCTTATCTCGACCTTTACCCGGACACAGATCGCTTCTCTTGTGGCCGCTTTTGCCCTGACTCTGGTGCCTTCTTTCGAATTCTCAGGGCTCATTTCACCTGCTTCCTCCCTGGTAGGAGGCGCCGAAGTCTTTTCAAGGATTTTTCCTGCACGATATTTCGTAAATATCAGTGTAGGTACATTTACCAAGGCAATCGGTTTCACCGAGCTTGCTTGGAACTTTGTTTTTCTTCTTGTTGCCTATATCACGATTCAGACTTTAACGGTCTTGCTATTGAAAAAACAGGAAATCTAGAAAGATGAGAAAACTGCGGCATATTTACCGACTGGGTTTGAAGGAACTTATCAGTTTCCTTCATGACTATGTTCTTATCATACTCGTCATCTATTGCTTCACGGTCATGGTCATTGTTCCATCCAGAGGTACTGGTCTGCAGGTGCGCAACTCATCGGTTGCCTATGTCGACGAAGACCAGTCCCCGTTATCCAGAAGAATTATCAACTCGATCCAGATGCCCTTTTTCCAGACCCCCCGTGCTATTACCTATCACGATATCAACCAGGTCCTGGACAGGGCAGAATACATTTTTGTTCTCCACATCCCATCAGGCTTTCAGAAAGACCTGCTTTCCGGCAAAAATCCTGATATCAGAATCGACGTCGATGCCACGGCCATAGGCCACGCGAAGCTTGGAACGACATATTTAACCCGAATGATCAATCAGGAGATTGAGTCATTTCTGCCGGGCATTCGAAAGGCTGATGATCTTCCCATGCAGGTGAACATCCGTGTCATGTATAATCCAAACCGTGAAAACTCCTGGTTCATGAGCATGGTATTCCTTACCCACATGATCACGCTGCTTGCCATTATCCTTCCAGCCGCCGCACTTGTAAAAGAAAAGGAGCGAGGCACGGTGGAACATCTACTGGTCATGCCCCTTGTGCCTGTGGAAATTATACTTGCCAAGGTATGGGCCAACAGTTTTATCGTGGCTATGGGTGCGATGTTTTCACTTTTCTTTGCGGTGAAGTGGATCATAGGTTCACCCATCCACGGTTCCACGACTCTGTTTTTTTTCGGCACTGTTGTTTTCCTCTATGCAACAACAGCATTGGGTGTCTTTCTTGCCACAATTGCCAAGAATCAGCCCCAGGCGGGGCTACTGAGCATGCCCATTATCGTGCCCATTGCCATTCTGGATGGAGGAACCACACCGCTGGAATCCATGCCCAGGTTCCTCCAGATCGTCATGAAGTTTGCCCCTACAACGCACTATTCGGAATTATGCTCCCGCGTGCTTTTCAGGGATGCAGGAATTGGTGACGTCTGGGTGCAGTTCCTTGCGATTGCGGCGATTGGAACCGTGTTGTTTGCAGGCGCGATGATTCGTTTCCGTGCGACATTCCGGTAATTGTTTTCGCTCAGCCTTTTCTGTGGATTCGATCGTAAAGTAAAACCTTCCATGATCTTTGTTTATTTTTATATTTCAATATCTTAAATAGAATATATTCAGTATTACATAATATTATAAAAAAAGAACAAACTGTAAGAATTCAGAGCATTCTCATGTCGGGATTAGGGCAACTTTTTCATTCAATCCTGTATCAGACTAAAATTATTGTCGATTTATTTTACATACAACATTTTTGCAAAAATCATTATAACATTTAGCATCCGTTATAATATTGGAAATTACTGCCAATGTTGAAGGTCAATAAATGTCGGATAATTTAACAAACAAGGCATTATTCAAAAAAGATCAGATCTATTTTTAAAAATTAAAAAAAATCTTTAAGATATGTAAGACATTGTAAATCAAGGCAAAGCGGCGATTATTTCATATAATCAATTCGTCTAATATTTTCATGGAATGATTTATGCTATCAGAATGAATCACGAGATATTACCGACTCCACTTGGACAAAGGCGAAAACAATGAAAAAGTTCTCTATTTGTGCAATTCTCGTTATGTTTTTTGTGTTTGTGGCACTCCCAATGTCCGTTTTGGCCATGACGGCGATTGATGACAATGAACTGGCCGAAATAACGGGTCAGGCCGGTGTCAGTATCAACGTTGACGTTACGGCCAACCTATCCATAGGCACAATCGCATGGGGCGATTCCGACGGTTTCACGGGTTATTCCAATGCAGGTTATGTAGGCATTGAAGGCCTGAATCTTACTACTCACTTCTCCGGCCGTCACGATGGTCCATTCGCAACCACCGGGCCATCCGCAATCGGCTATATGGGCAACAAACCCATCACGATTGATGTTGGTTCAGATATTCTCGGGTGGACAACCCAGGTGAGAATTGGTCTGCCTACGGCTCATTTGACAGTCAACGGCCTGCAGACGGATATTTTTGTATCCGGTGTTACCGCAGGCGCTCCCACCTCAACAACGGCTCAACAGTTAGGCGCGATTTACATGAGTGGCATTGAAATTCTCCTGGGGGAGTCATCATCGCCTGCTTTTGCCTCATCGTATAATGCGGGGTATCTGACAATCGGCGCCGCAGGCTCAGGGAACAGAGGCGTTAACTTTGGATTCGACATCAACATTGATTCAATTACGGTTGGCACGATTTCATACGGGAATACCACGAGTATTCTTGCCGATTCGTTCGGTACCGCAGCGACAGACGGTTACATTGGTGTGACCAACCTGAATATCGGCCATATGAATATTGATGGCGGTTGTAATATTGGTGTCGGCACACTGAATACCGATGCGATCAACAACGGACACGGGCAGGGGACCATTACCCAGGTTAATATCCGTATTCATCCTAATACCACTGTGGCAATTCCCAGCGCTATCACCGGTACCGTTGTGCTGGCACAGGACCAGGAATTGACCACGGGAGCTGAGGAACTGGGCAACTTCTATATTGGCAGTGTTAGAGCGCGAATCGTAAACAATGTAGGGTCCTTATTCACACCGTCCACCATTCAGATTTGGGCTCATTAAGATTTTTTGCAGGTTGCGTGGTTGAATAGTCAAATCAGGGCAAGACTGTCCGCCAAAGCCATGCCTTCAAGTGTCGGGCACAGGCGATTGTTTTTCAGTATAACCAGTTGATGATCGATCAATGTTCCGATGATTCTTTTCTTTACGGCAAGCAGGTCAAGACCGTAGAGCTTCTTGAGAGATTCCAGATTAACCCCGTCCGCTGTGCGCATACCCAAAAACAGACTTTCCAGTGCCAGTTCATCGTTTGAAAGTTGTTCAGACCTGGCCACCGGTTTTTTGCCGCTTCCAATATCTTTTAAATAGGTTTTTACATTCGCTTTGTTCCACCAGCGCCTGTTGCCAAAAAAAGAGTGAGCGGCAGGACCCAGCCCCAGATATGGCTCATGATTCCAGTATTTCCTGTTGTGCCTTGATTCAAACTTACGGGTGCGGGCAAAATTTGACACTTCGTAATGAATATAGCCTGCTTCGGTCAGTATCATTGAAGTGCTGATGAAGAAATCCAGAGCTTCCTTTTCCGATGGCAATTCCAGACCATCCTGCTTGTATTGTTTGTATAAAGGCGTTTTACAGTCCAGAGAAAGCTGATAGCATGAAAGATGCTCAGGTGAAAACGAAAGGGCTTTTTTCAGTGTTTGCCGCCAGGTTTTTACATTCTGGCCGTGTACGGCGTAAATCAGATCAAACCCAAGATTCTTAAATCCTGCATTTCGGGCGGTTTCAATGGACTCTATTGCCTGTTTTGCTGTATGGCGTCGTCCGAGAAATTTTAACAGAGAATCGTCAAAAGACTGAACGCCGATATTGAGCCGGTTGACTCCCTCCCTGCGCAAAGACTGAAAATATTCCAGTGAAACATCGCCCGGATTGACTTCCGTGGTGATCTCAGCGCGTGGCCTGATATCAAAATATTTTTGTGCCGCATCGAGAAGAGTCTTTGCCTGCCCGGTGGTCAGCAGGGAAGGGGTGCCGCCGCCAAAATACAAACTATCAAAGGAGGGGAAAATATCTTTGTAAAAAGCCATTTCCCGCACAACCGCTTTGACAAACTCATCCATCAGCTCAACGGATGTGATGGAGTAGAAGCTGCAATACCGGCATTTGCTCAAACAAAATGGAACATGTATATAAAGCCCGGCCGTTTTCGTATGCATAGGTTGTCCTGAAGCTAATCGTTATCGGATTTCAGGACCGCTAAAAACGCACTCTGCGGAATGCTCACAGAGCCAATCATCTTCATTCGCTTTTTGCCTGCTTTCTGTTTTTCCAGGAGTTTCCTTTTGCGGGTAATGTCGCCGCCATAGCATTTGGCGGTGACGTCTTTGCGGAAGGCGCTGATGGTACTTCGGGCGATGATTTCCCCCCCGATGGCGCCCTGAATTGCAATTTTAAACATCTGACGGGGGATCTCATCTTTCAGCCGATCGCAGGCGATCAGGGCTCTTGCACGTGCTCTTTCCCGGTGCACAATCTGGGAGAGAGCATCCACTTTTTCGCCGTTGACGAGAATATCCATCAGCACCAGATTGCTTTCCCGGTAATCAATGATGTCATAATCAAAGGAACCATAGCCCTGAGTCACGGATTTGAAACGGTCATAGAAGTCAAAGATGACTTCCGCAAGCGGCATTTCATAGGATAACTCAACGCGTCCGGGTCCTGTGTAATTCATATTGGAATTTACACCGCGTTTTTCCATGCACAGCTTCATCACGGATCCCAGGTAACGTTCCGGAAGCATCATTGTAGCCCGGATGTAAGGCTCTTCTCCCTTGTCGATTTCAGCCGGATCAGGATAGTGGGTGGGATTATCCACGTAAATGACCTTGCCGTCTTCCAGTGTGAAACGGTAGCGCACGCTGGGAACGGAAAGGATAATCGACAAACCGAATTCACGCTCCAGACGCTCCTGGACAATATCCAGATGAAGCAGACCCAAAAAGCCACAGCGGAAACCCTGCCCGAGAGCGGCGGATGAATCTTTTTCGTAGATGAATGACGCGTCGTTGAGCTTGTATTCTTCCAGTGAATCGGCCAGATCCTGATAATCGTCAGACGCAATGGGATAGATTGAGGCAAAGACGACGGGCTTGACTTCTTTAAAACCCGGCAAAGATTGCTGGCATGGTTTGTTTTGCAGGGTGATCGTGTCGCCTGTGCGTACGTCGGCAACGGTTTTGACTCCTGCAATGATATAGCCGACATCCCCCGATGAAAGTTTATCCAGCTTGACGCGTGTCAGCTGAAAATATCCCACTTCTTCCACTTTGTAGGTGGCGTTGTTGCTCATGAACCTGATGATGTCGCCGGCTTTTACACTGCCCTCAAAGACACGGCAATGAATGATGGTGCCCCGGAACGAATCATATTTGGCGTCAAAAATCAGTGCGGCCAGCGGATTGGAGATATCGCCCCGGGGAGGCGGAATCCGTTGGACAACAGCTTCCAGAACTTCCTCGATTCCCGTGCCTTCCTTGGCTGAGCATTTGATATGGGTATCCGGATCCAGTCCCAGTTCAGATTCGATTTCTTCCAGAACCCGCTCAATGTCGGCGGATGGCAAATCAATTTTATTAATGACAGGAATGATTTCCAGGTTGTGTTCCATGGCCAGATAAAGGTTGGCCAGTGTCTGAGCCTGAACCCCCTGGGCGGCATCAATCAGCAGCAGAACTCCTTCGCAGGACGCGAGTGACCGGGACACCTCGTAAGAAAAATCCACATGACCCGGTGTGTCAATCAGGTTCAGCATGTATTCATTTCCATCTTTGGCGCGATAGGGCAGAGAAATGGCATTGCTTTTGATGGTAATGCCCCGTTCCCGCTCGATATCCATGTTGTCCAGCAGCTGGTCCTGAAAGTTTCTTTCATTGCAGACACCGGTGAATTGGATCAGCCGGTCGGCCAATGTGGACTTGCCGTGATCGATGTGTGCAATGATACTGAAATTTCTGATATTTTTCATAAGAATGTTAAAAAAAGCCCTCCACGAAATCTGGGGGGCTTTTGTCCAAAAATCTATCCTGGCGAATTTAACCCAGTTTCTTCATCAGGTCTTCGGAAACTTCCTTCACTCCTGCGCGGCCGTCAACGATGATGACTTTGGTTCTTTCTTTGTAGTAGTTTACGGCGGCCAGCGTTCCGGTCTTGGTGTCATAGTAAATGCCATGACGTTTGTCGATGGCTGCACTGTCCTGATCGTCGGCGCGGGTGGATAATTCCTCGCATCCGCACACGCGACAAACCGGTTTGCCGGCTTTTTCCGCCGGCTTGATTGCATCGATATAAATATTGTTCGGGTGGTTATTATCTGTTTTACACAGTCTGCGGCCCATAATGCGCTTTTTGGCCGTTTCACGATCCAGATCGATCTCGATGACGATGTCGAGCTTGATGTTTTCTTTCTGGAGGGCTGCCCAGAGAGCTTCAGCCTGAGCAAGGTTGCGGGGGAATCCATCAAGCAGCCAGCCGCTTTTGGCGTCATCTTCTTTCAGGCGATCGAGGATCATGGGAATGGTAATATCATCCGGGACGAGTTCGCCTCGGTCAATAAAGGCTTTTGCTTTTTCACCCAGCGGGGTTTTTTTCGAGATATTTTGACGGAAAATAACACCGGTTTCAATGTGGGGAACTCCATATTTTTTCTGCACGATTGCGCCTTGTGTACCTTTTCCGCTGCCGTTGGGACCAAAGATTAAAATGTTCACTGTGTCATGCTCCTTTCATAAATAATGTTAGACTGCCTGCCTTATAATGTATTGTTTCGTTTTTCGCAACGATAAAGATTGACCGGCGGTTTCATGATAAAAATCCGTTTTTTATAGACATTTCACTTGGGGGTATTTGGCTTTGCTTCTGTTTTTTTATCCGGTTTTACAGGTTTGCCTGTACTCAATTCCGTCATGGCTTCCTGTATGGACGCCGCCTTTGGTGATTCCTTGGAAAAATATTCAAGCGCTTTTTGCAGATGGAAAAGGGCACTGTCTTTTTTCTGCTTCTTTTTGAAATGTAAGCCGAAATAATAGTGAGAATCCCCCTGCTGGTTGAGACGGCCGTAAGACATGGCAATATGGTAGTCGATATCGACATCATCAGTTGTTTTGTCCTGTAGCTTCAGAAAACAATTCAGGGCGCTTTGAAAATCACCCGTCGCGTAGTGGGCCTTACCGAGGGCCAGCGTGACCTGATCGTCTTCGGGGTTCACTCGGGAGGCTTCAAGCAGACGAAGACGTGCAAGTCCGACGTTCCCTGTTTTTAAGCTGATCATTCCGATGCTCTTAAGAATATCCCCGTCGCGGGGTGCGATGGAAAGTCCCCTGTTCAAATGTTCTACTGCGGCCCGGGTATGGCCAAGCTGTTCTTCCGTCATGGCCAGGGCGTAAAGAAGATCAACATTGCGGGGATTTTTTTGAAGGGATTGTGTCAGGGTTTTACGGCGGTTAAAAAGACCGTTTGCGTCCAGACCGATCAGAGACTGCATTCTAACAAAGCTCCCCACGATATCCCGGGCACCATCGCCTCGATATTGGGTCTGAAGGAGGCTGTCCAGATAAAAAATACGGTCATCTGTTCCCGGATGCGTGAACAGATAGGAAGGAATCGATTTTGATATAAATTCATACTGCTTCATGATCTTGAGAAATTCAACCATGGCGGCAGGGTAATAGCCGGACTTTACAAGATATTCTATTCCCATTCGATCCGCTTCTTCTTCGTGTTCCCTCTGGTATTTGAGGCTGATGGAAGTTGCACCGGCAATAGAGAAGGTGGCAATAGCCGCTGTGGCTTCTCCTCCGCCTCCAAGCAAGGCAGCCGCGATGATTGCAGCCATCATGGCAAGATTGAGTTTTTTCGATTTTTCAATAATACTGGCTACATGTCTTGCATTGGCATGGGCGATTTCATGTGCGATGACGCCGGCTAACTGTGCCTCATTGTTTACAACACTGATCAAACCCTTATTAATATAAACATATCCGCCTGGAGTCGCGAATGCGTTGATGGCCGAGCTGTTAAAAATCGAAAAGGTGAAATCAAAAGGCGCCTTGTCGCTTCGCTGCAGAACATGATTTCCAATTTTGCTGATATAAGCTTCAAGCCTTTTATCATGCAGTAAAAAGTTATTCTTTTCGAGCTTGTCATAGATTTCCTTACCAAGCTTTTTTTCGTCGGCAATGGTAAAGGCAGACCAGGCACTCTGGGTTGTCACGCAAACTACCAATAGCGCCAGGATGAAAGAAAAATATTGCTTTTGAACAATTTTGCACATAGTGATTTGCTTCATCATCCTGTATTAAGGTTACGATATACTACCTGCTTTAGTGTATTTAGGCAAGTTCTGCTTACCGTTCTGTAAGAAGCAAATGATTTGTCCGGTTTTGTAGCACATAAACTGTCCGGTTGCTAAGTTACCTGGATGGAGGTGA
>MWDG01000011.1 GCA_002070455.1 Deltaproteobacteria bacterium ADurb.Bin151 | reverse complement strand
CCCTTTCCTTAAACATCGTTAAAAGCGGACATATCATGTGCTACAAAATAGGACTTTTCTATTTGCTACTAACAGCATCGATGAACATCGATCAACAGGATGCCGAAGTGCTGGTTCCAGGTTTTCAAACCCTCAGTGATCCACAATAAAAATATCAGTTGACACGATGGCAAGTCTTGTTTATAAAGTCGCATCTTCCAAATAAATTTCTTATTTGACGCAACAAAAAATTGAATATGGCTGAGTTCTCATGAAAGAAGAAAGGCTTCTCGAGCGTATTCGTACGTGGGAAAGTGAGCCGGATCGGCGCGGCCGTACCGATGATATCCGGCAGGTCGATTCCATACTGGCCCATCTGCGGCGCATTTTGAATACACGTCAGGGCAGCGTTCCGATATCCGATGTTTATGGTATTCCTGATTTAAACGACTTCCTGACCTCCTATCCGGAATCGGTAACCCGGGTTGAAAAGTCCATCCGGCAGGCTATTGAAAAATACGAACCTCGGCTGCAATCGGTGAAAGTCCATTTTCTGCCTCAGGAAGAGGATGTTTTGTGCCTGCGTTTTCAGATTACAGCCCGGATCAATGCTGGGACGGGCAGAAATATACTGATTGAAACGATTGTGAATTCGGACGGGCGGATCAGCTTAAAATGATAACATCTGCAGAGAGTAACTTTGAGGTTTAAGGCACCCTATGCTCAAACGATATTACCAACAGGAAATGGATCAGCTCAGGGAATTGGGGGGTGCATTTGCCAGGGCATACCCGGCGTTGGCGCCGATGCTCGGCGGACAGACTGCTGATCCCGATGTGGAGCGGCTGCTGGAGGGCGTATCCTTTCAAACAGCCCTCTTGCGCCGGAAACTGGACGACGAATTTCCGGAAATCATCCAGGACCTGATTCGCCTGCTCTGGCCCCATTATCTCAGGCCCATTCCGTCAACCTCTGCCGTTGCCTTCAGGCCAAAACCCACCATGAAGCAGCCTGTAAGCATTCCGGCGGGAACCCGGCTGGCCTCCATACCGGTTGAGGGGACTGCCTGTTTTTTCAAGACCTGTTTCGATGTGGATGTTCATCCCATTTCCATTACCGATGCAGTTTTTGAGCAGCCATCCGGTCAGGCGCCGCAAATCAGGCTGTCGATGGCGCTTGACGGCCTGGAATTGTCGCAATGGCCGATTCAATCCCTGCGATTTTTTCTTGCCGGAGATTATCCGGGGGCCGCCAATCTTTATTTTCTTTTGATGCGTCATCTGAAAAAAATCGTTTTCAAACCGCTGGAGTCGGGAGATTCCATCGCCCTGCACGGCAATTTCCTAAAAGATGCAGGTTTTTCAGAAAAGGCGGCGCTTTTTCCTTATCCATCCCATTCTTTTCCCGGTTACCGTATTCTTCAGGAGTATTTTTACTACTCCGAAAAGTTTTTGTACCTGGACCTGACCGGATGGGAAAAGTGGCAAAACCGGGGAAACGGATCTACGTTTGAAATCTGTTTTGAATTTAAGAATCTTCCATTGACGCCGCCGCGTGTTACTTCAAATTCTTTCGCACTGTTTGCCACACCCGTTATTAACCTCTTTCCTCATGAGGCGGACCCGGTTTTTGTGGATCATCAAAAGGAGTGGTACTATGTGCGCCCGGCGTCTGCCAATTCCGATCATTACCAGGTTTATTGCATTGATAAAGTATCCGGATATGTGCAGGCCGGAGCCGGAGAAAGATCCTATCAGCCGTTTGATCATTTTAATCCCGACGCGCAAACTGCGCCCGTCTACAGCATCACGCACCGTCCTTCCCTGATAAAGGGGGCCACCGATGTTTATCTTGCGGTGGCCTATCCGAAATCAGCCAAGGTTCTTGCCACCGAGACGCTTAGTATTGAACTTACCTGCACCAATGGCTCGTTGCCTGAAAATCTGCGTGTGGGTGATATTTGCATTCCCACCGGAGCCGGCCCCGAATTTGTCACGTTTAGCAATATCAAACCGGTTAGCCCGGCTGCTGTGCAGCCTGTGGGTTCCAAATTTTTATGGCGACTGATCTCGCACCTGTCTCTGAACTATCTGTCTCTTGCAAGCACAGATAACTTTCGGGCTTTGCTTGACCTCTATGCTTTTTCAGAATCTCAAAATCAGCCGCTTCTTCTGGCCAATAAAAAACGGGTAAACGGCATAGAACACCTGAACGACAAAGCGGCCGACTTGATTTTTCGCGGAATGCTTTTGCGCGGGCGTGACATTACCCTGAAGCTGCGGGAGGATCATTTTGCCTCTGCGGGAGACATGTTCGTTTTCGGTTGTGTGCTGGATCAGTTTTTGGGGGGATACGCCTCCATTAATTCTTGTACCAGGCTGACCATTGATGAAGTATTAAGAGGAGAACAGTATTTATGGCCGGCCAGGCTGGGTTGTCAACCTTTGATATAGAAACCGGACTATTGGAAAAGGGCCGGCGTTTTTCTTTTATTCAGGTGATGAGGCTGATGCGCCTTCTGGGCCATGTTCCGGAAAGCGTCAAAGATCCGCGGACGTTTGCCCGGCAAGCGCAAAGCCTGCGGATCAGTCCCCAAAACAATTTGAGTTTTCCCGCTTCGGATGTCATGTCCATTCAAAGAGCAAAGGGAGAATCTTCGGGGTTCCTGGTCAATGCCGGTTTTCTCGGACTTTACGGGCCGGCGTCGCCCCTGCCGACATTCTACACGGAGGATCTGATCCAGCAGGAAGCAGATGAAGAATCCGCTGTCCGTGATTTTCTGGATATTTTTAATCACAGGATTTTCACGCTTTTCTTCCGCTGCTTAATGAAGTACCGCCTGTTTTTCCGTGTCTGTGAAGAACACAATCCGGAGATCCTCAATAAGCTTTACTGCCTGATCGGGCTGGGAGAGCTCAGGCATCGCCGGGACATGCCGTACGCTTATTCCATGATACGCTACAGCGGGATATTAAGCCAGCATCCCCGCAGCGCCCGGGGGCTGGAAACGATGCTTGGTGATGCTTTTAATTATACTTCGGTGAAAGTCGTGCAGTGTGTCGGGCGCCATGTAAAAATTCCGCTGTCGCAGCGTTTGCTGCTGGGAAAAACGGGAAGCAGGCTGGGCATAGACAGGGTCATCGGCGAGCAAATCAGGGATCATACCGGGAAATTCCGCCTGCGTTTGGGGCCTGTGAATTTTACACTTTTTCAGAAACTGCTGCCGGGAAGCGAAGAAAATAAACGCCTCTCTCTCCTGACCCGTTTTTATCTTTTGGATCCGCTGGAATACGACCTGGAATTGATTTTGCAGGAGGGAGAAGCATCCTGTGTTCGCCTGGGCGCGGAGACGGCAAGCCGGCTGGGGATGGATACCTGGATTTTTTCATGTGAAAAAATCGGCGAAGTCCACGCGGTTTTCCCCTTTGGGTGTCAGATATGAGATTGCTTCGGTCGCTGTATTCCCTCCAATGACATTGCGGCACAGTCTCGGGGCGTTAGGGGAGGGCACCACCTCCGGCGTTTCACGCCACCTCCGCCAGCGGAGGACATCCTTGCATGTCCCCCTTTGGAGGGGAGACTGTGTCACAATGCAGAATGGTCATTGCGAGACGCCTCTCAGGCGTCGTGGCAATCTCGTGTATTCGGCTACTTAGGAGATTGCTTCAGTCGCTGTTGCTCTTTCGCAATGACATAACGACACAGTCTGAGGGGGTTAGGGGGAGGACGGGGCAATGACAATCATTTAATTTCCTGAAGAATACGATAGAAAGGGTCCAATGAATGATGATGAACATCGATGTCAGGTCTTTGCTGGGAAAAATGAACGCCTTTTGCACCGGCGCCCTGGAAGGAGCGGCGGGATTTTGTGTTTCCCGCACTCACTATGAAGTCACTGTCGAGCATTATTTAAGCAGGTTGCTGGAAGAACCGCAATCGGATATGACGCTCCTGCTCAGGCAGGCGGATGTGGATGTCACTGCACTCGAATTTGCCATCAACCGGGATATTGATGCCCTCACCACCGGTAACTCCGGAAGGCCGGTTTTTTCCCCTCTTTTGATCGAATGGCTGAAGGAAGCCTGGCTTGTTTCTTCCATTAATTTCCGGGAAAACGTGATCCGTTCCGGCGCAATGCTGTCTGCCCTGATCAACAAGCTATACCGTCTTGCCGAAGGGCAGTATGTCAACACGCTCAAAACCGTCAGCCGGGATGCCCTGCACGCACAATATGCCACGGTCTGCCGGTCTTCCATGGAGCATGTTTTACAGGAGGAAACGTCTGTCCAGGAGAGTCCATTGCCCGCGGGAACAACCGCCATCAGCCGCTTCTGCACCGACTTCACCGCCAGTGCCCGGGCGGGGAAAATTGATCCGGTTTTCGGCCGCGATCGGGAAATTCTGCAGATGATTGATATTCTGGCCAGACGACGCAAAAACAATCCTATCATAGTTGGAGAAGCCGGTGTCGGTAAAACGGCTGTTGTAGAAGGTCTGGCCCTGCGCATTGTGGAGGGAGATGTGCCGCAGCTTTTGAAAGACGTAGCGCTTCTGGGGCTGGACATGGGGCTTCTGCAGGCCGGAGCGGGCGTAAAAGGCGAGTTTGAAAACCGGCTGAAATCCGTTATAAACGAAATCAAATCCTCACCTGTGCCAATGATCCTTTTTATCGATGAAGCACATACGCTTATCGGAGCAGGCAATCAGGCCGGAGGCGGCGATGCTGCCAATCTGCTGAAACCCGTGCTGGCCCGGGGGGAACTGCGTACCATTGCCGCCACCACCTGGGCGGAATATAAAAAGTATTTTGAAAAAGACGCGGCGCTGGCAAGGCGTTTCCAGCCGGTCAAGCTTGACGAACCGGATGTGGCAACAACCGTTCTTATTCTGCGCGGTCTCAAGGAAAAATACGAAGCGGCCCATTGTGTGACTGTACGGGAAGATGCCATTTTTGCGGCGGCTGAACTGGCCGGACGCTACATTTCGGGACGGCGGCTGCCGGACAAGGCCGTTGATCTTCTGGACACCAGCGCTGCGCGTGTGAAAATTCTGCTTACGGCAAAACCGGATGTGATCGAAGACCTTGAACGGTCGATTAGTGCGTTAAAGCGTGAGAAAAATGCACTGGAGCGCGACCGGATACATGGTCTGGCAATTAATGAAGACAGGCCCGCGCAGATTAAAGAATCATTGAAATCGCTTTCGCAACGGCTGGAAAAGCTTAACGAACGCTGGCAGACGGAATCAGAAGCTGTCGGAAAACTGCAGGATGTCCGAAAGAAACTTTGCGATGCGTTAAACGATGGTATGGATGGGCAGGTCGTCTCAGGGCTGCAGCAAGCGCTTGCAGAAGCGATGAATGAACTTGATGCCATTCAGGGGCAGTCGCCTTTGATACGGGTGGATGTCGATCCCGACGTGGTGGCCAAAGTGGTTTCCGACTGGACGGGTATTCCGCTCGGCAGGCTGATGCGCGATCAGGCCCGGAATATTCTCAACCTGGAAGATCGTCTGAAGGAGCGAATAAAAGGACAGGATGAGGCACTTCACGTTATCTGCAGGACCATCAGGGCATCCCGGGCCGGTCTTTCCGATCCCTGCCAGCCCATTGGCATTTTTCTGCTGGTCGGTCCCAGCGGGGTTGGCAAAACCGAAACCGGCCTGGCCCTGGCTGATCTTCTTTTCGGGGGAAAGCGTTTTCTCACAACCATTAACATGAGTGAGTTTCAGGAAAGCCATACCGTCAGCCGTTTGATCGGTTCTCCTCCCGGTTATGTCGGTTACGGGGAAGGCGGCATATTGACCGAAGCCGTGCGGCAGCGTCCCTATTCCGTTGTGCTGATCGATGAAGTGGAAAAAGCGCATCATGATGTCATCAATCTTTTTTATCAGGTGTTTGACAAAGGCATGCTTTCTGACGGAGAGGGACGTGACATTGATTTTAAAAACACAATCATTTTTTTAACCAGCAACCTGGCATCGGATGTCATTGCCGGCATGTGGAATGATACGGAAAAACCGGCCATGAATAAAGTGACCGAGGCTATACGTCCAATACTCTCCATCTATTTTAAACCTGCGCTTCTGGCCCGGATGACCATCGTGCCCTATGTGACGCTTGATCCGGATTTTATGGAAGAGGTTGTGAGGCTCAAACTCGTCCAACTGGAAACGCGGTTGGCTGAAACCGGGAAAATGAAGCTTTGCTATAGCCCGGATGTTGTCAGTCAGATTGCCGGCCGCTGCAGGGAAGTGGAGACCGGCGCCAGAAACATTGATCATATCATGCGGGGGACCCTCTTTCCGCTTTTGGCCGGAGAAATTCTCTCGCGTGTGGGGGAAGAGAAAGGGCCTGCGGATGTGTTTCTGGATGTAAAAAAAGGCGAATTTGATATCCGGTTTCAATGATGACCAAGCGCAAGGCGCAGACCTTTTTTATCTGGAATGAAAGCGTAGTTGTCGCAAAACAAATTGCCTGTAAATTAAGTTATTGAATTATAAAAGAATATTTGCTACTAAATGCAGCAAATTGTATTCACAGGCAGATCAAATGAATAAAAATGATCGGACAAATCAGGAATTGATCGAAGAAATTCTCTCCCTGAAACAAAACATCAGGGAACTGGAACGATCGGAATCCACCTATAAAGCACTTTTCGCCCATGCTGCCGAAGGAATACTCGTGGCTGATCTGCGGACGAAGAAATTCAACTATGCCAATCCCGCCCTGTGCAGAATGTTTGGATACACGGAAGAAGAAATATTGCGGCTGAGCGTTGAGGATGTGCACCCGAAAGACTCGCTTGAGCATGTGATTGACGAGTTTAATGCTTTGGAGCGCGGCGAAAAAACGTGGGCGCTAAAGATTCCCTGCCTTCGCAAAGACGGTTCTATATTTTACGCGAACATCAGCAATGCCGTGGTTACGCTGGACGGTGTGCAATGTAATGTGGGTTTTTTTTCAGATATCACCGGGCTTATGAAGGTTGAAGATAATCTGCGCGAAAGCGAAGACAAATGTCGGTTTCTTTCTGACCGAATGTCCGATATTGCATGGATAGCGGACACAAATCTTCGGACGACCTATATTACCCCGTCCATTCAGAAGGTGCTGGGATTTACACCGGAAGAACGGATTCATCAGTTGTTGCATCAACAACTGACTCCCGATTCAATGTCCAAGGCTATAGATGCCCTGAGCCGGGAACTTACGCTCGAAAAACAGGGGACTGCAGATCCCGCGAGGGTATTGAATATTGAATTGGAATATTATCATAAAGACGGTTCTACACGCTGGTTGGACGTGATTGTAACCGGGATTCGAAATGATCGGGGCGAATTAACCGCTCTTCATGGCGTGTCCAGGGATATTACAGCACGCAAACAGGCGGAGAAGGACTTACGGGAAAGTGAGAGGCGATACCGTGAATTCTTTGCAACCTCCCGGGATTGTGTCTTCATTACATCCAAGGAGGGGAAATGGATCGATTTCAATGATGCCGCCCTCGAGTTGTTTGGTTATGATAACCGGGAGGAATTGTTTAAAATTCCCATTTCTTCTTTATATGTGGATCCGGAGGAGCGTACACGGTTTCTTGTCCAGATTGAAAATGACGGTTATGTCAAAGAATACCCGGTCCGGTTGAGACGAAAAGACGGGACGGTCATTGACACTCTCATCACTGCCGGTTTGCGGCGAAGTGAAGATATTTTCCAAGTAGAATTTTTTGGGACCATCCGCGACATTACCCAGGGTAAACGCGTGGAGGAGGAAAAGCGAAAGAGCGAAGAGAATTTTCACCGTTCTCTTGATGAGTCTCCACTGGGGGCGCGCATCGTTTCCGGGGAGGGCGATACGCTTTACGCCAATCGGGCACTTCTGGATATCTATGGATATAAAACCGTCTCAGAACTGCAGGAAACGCCGACAAAAATGCGCTACACACCGGAAAGTTGCAAAGAGTTTTTGACACGGCGTGAGAAAAGACGGCAGGGGCGGCCGGTGCCTTCCGAATATGAAATAAGCATTGTCAGAAAAGACGGAGAAATCCGCCAGATTCATGCGTTCCGCAAGGAAATTCTTTGGAACGGCACTCCGCAATTTCAGATTTTGTACAATGATATTACCGATCGTAAACGGACTGAAGAAGCGCTTCGCAAGAGTGAGGAACATTTAAGGAAACTGTATCAGGAAAGTCCTATCCCTACCTTGACCTGGCAAAAAAAGGAAAATGATTTCATTTTAATTGACTGCAATCTCGCAGCGATTCGACTTACCGATGGTAAAGTGGTTGAAACATTAGGAAAGAGCGCCCTGAATCTGTATGAAAGTAATCCGCTGGCTATTGATGACTTGAATCGATGTTTCCAACAGAAATCCCCGGGGAGACGTGAGGTTATTTCTCAACATTTTGCACCCGGTAAAAGTTTGTCTTTGCATTATGGATTTATTCCTCCGGATTTAATCATTGTTCATGTGGAGGACCAAACCGAACGTAAGCGGGTGGAAGAGGAAAAACAAAAACTGCAGGACCGTTTGAATCGTGCGGAAAAAATGGAAGTGCTCGGGCAGTTGGCCGGCAAAGTGGCTCATGATCTGAATAATGTTTTGGGAGTTCTTACGGGGTATTCGGAGTTGCTGTTGATGGACATCTCCGAAGATCACCGGGCAAGAGTCAATGCTGAAAAGATTATGAAGTCCACAGAAAAGGGCGCTGCGATCATTCAGGATCTCCTCACTCTGGCAAGGAGAGGAGTGACGACAACCGAAGTGGTCAATCTCAACCATGTTGTTTCAGGTTTTGTCAAGAGTCCCGTCTTTGATAAACTGAAAGAGCAGCATTACCAGGTAACGTTCAGGTCGGAATGCGATGATCATCTTTTAAACATCAACGGTTCTCCTGTTCATCTGGAGAAGGCTTTAATGAACCTGGTGTCCAACGCGGCAGAAGCGATTGCGGGAGGAGGGGAGGTGACGATCCATACGGAGAACCGTTATCTGGACGCGGCTGTCAGCGGGTATGACGAGATTCGGGAAGGGGATTATGTTGTCCTGACCGTATCGGACACAGGAACAGGAATCCCGGCCGACCGTAAAGAGAAGATATTTGAACCGTTTTA
Source organism: Deltaproteobacteria bacterium ADurb.Bin151 (assembly GCA_002070455.1). Classification (GTDB taxonomy): domain Bacteria; phylum Desulfobacterota; class Syntrophia; order Syntrophales; family Smithellaceae; genus UBA8904. The sequence goes on along the minus strand of MWDG01000011.1, from coordinate 53,254 downwards.
TACCAGCAAGAAAATGGGAAAAAGCGGGACCGGTCTGGGCCTGCCCATTGTCTGGGGTATGGTAAAAGATCACAAAGGATATATTGACGTACAGTCCCGCGATGGCGGGGGAACCGTTTTTACGATTTATTTTCCGGCCACCCGGGATGAAATATTGAATGCGCGGCAAAAAGAGAAGACGGAACGATACAGGGGAAAAGGAGAATCGGTCCTGGTGGTGGATGACATTGCCGAACAACGTGATGTCGCTTCCGCATTGCTTGAGAAATTAGGATACAGGGTGCATTCCGTTTCCAGCGGGGAAAAAGCGGTGGAGTACCTCAAAGGAAATAAAGTCGACATTCTTGTTCTGGATATGATCATGGCGCCGGGAATTGACGGCTTTGAAACCTATCGAAGAATTCTGGAAATCCATCCGAAGCAGAAGGCGGTTATTGTGAGCGGATTTTCCGAGACGGACCGCGTTCGCGAAGCTCAGAAACTGGGCGCAGGCCCCTATATCAAAAAACCTTATGTGCTGGAAACGATCGGCACAGCCATACGGGATGAACTGGCCAAATAGAACTCAAATAAATATATCATACCCTGCCGTACTTGTCCTCCAGCCTTTCAATATCGTCTTCACCAAAATACGTGCCCGTTTGCACTTCAATGATAACGAGATCACTTGTGGAATTGTTTTCCAGACGATGCATTGCTCCCTGTGTGATATCTATTGCCTGCCCGCTCGAAAGAGGGTAATCCCTGCCGTCGATGGTGGCCATCCCCTTTCCGGCTACCGCATACCAGTGTTCCGAACGCCTGCTGTGACGCTGCAGGCTCAGACTGCCGCCCGGCACAACAACGATCCTTTTGACTTTATGGTCCGGTTCATCCGAAAGAACCTGGTAGTAACCCCATGGACGAATATTCTTTGTTTCCATAACTGACCTTCCGTTAATATTTAAAACAACATATCATAGAATCCTGCAAATAAAAAGAAACGCCACTGTTCGCTGTTTCAAAACATTTTCCAGTCTCGCTTTCGAGGCAATCATGTGATAAATGAAGATTACGGATTATGGAGATCAAATATTCACTGAAAAGAAGCAGAAAGAGAAAAAAAACCCTTTCTCTGCAAATTAGCAGCAATGCCGATATCACAGTTTACGCACCTTATTTTACGCCAGTTGCGGAAATAGACCGCTTTGTTGAAGAAAAAAGAAAATGGATTGATCGAACCCTGCGCAGCCAGGCCCGGCAGATAGTTCTGCCTCAGGAAAAAACGTACGAGACCGGAGAAGAATTTTATTATCTGGGCAGGTTGTATCCTCTGGAAGCCGTTTTTGATCCCCTGGAAAACACTGGCGTGTCATTCCGGGTCGACCGGTTTGTTCTCAACTGCCCCGACAAGAGGGAGATGAAAAAATATTATTTTGCTTTGTGGTATCAGCAGAAAGCAAAGGAGCACATTCCCGTCCGCGCGGAGCATTTCAGCAGGGAGCTGAATCTGCAGCCGCGGGGTGTCCGGATTACGTCGGCCCGGAGCCGTTGGGGTTCATGTTCCCAAGACAATTCACTGGCTTTCAGTTTCCGGCTCATGATGGCGCCGCCGCAAGTGATCGACTATGTCATTGTCCATGAATTGATGCACATCCGACAGAAAAATCATTCTTCAAAATTCTGGCGGTTAGTGATAGAAGCAATGCCGGATTCCTTTGCACATCGGCGCTGGCTTCGCGAGCATCAGGACATGCTGAAACTTTAACCGGCGGGAAGGGGACGCAAACCGTTATTTTATGGATATTAAAGAAACCATTGATCTGACTCACCGAAGTATTCTGGCGGATCATTTTCATCAATTAAACCTCAGCATATCGGATTACACCTTTGCCAATGTCTATCTGTTTCGTAATGTCCACCGGTATGAAATCCTCAAAAAGGACTGCGGCATTTTCATTTCCGCCTATAACCGGCAGGGACAAAACTACATTATGCCGCTTGCCGACCTGCGCCTGTGCAGTGCCGAAATTATCAAGGAACTGCTGGATCATGAGAACTTCTTTTTTCCCGTTCCAGAAGAATGGCTGTCCTGTCTTCCTGAAAAGACTTTCCGTGTGACGCATGACGATAGCGAATCGGATTACATTTATCTGACAAAGAATATGGCGTCCTTTGCGGGCAAAACCTACACCAGGCACCGTAATCATCTGAATCAGTTTTGCGGCCGGTACCGGCCGCATGGTCTGCCCATCGGCGGCGTGAATATCGATGACGCGACAACAGTTCTGCGCCAGTGGCAGTATGAATCGATTGTGACCGAGAGTAAAACCGATTTTTCCGTATGTGCGGAGGCTTTGAGGCACTTTACAGAGCTTGCGCTGTGGGGCACAATCTACTATATTGAAAATAAACCCGCGGGATTTATTATTGGTGAGCCGCTGAATGCCGACATGTTTTGCCTGCATTTTGCCAAAGCCTCAAAACGGTATCACGGCATTTATGAGTTTATGTTCAATGACACGGCCAAAAAGCTGGAGTCGAAATATCGTTATCTGAATCTGGAAGAAGACATGGGCAACGGGAATCTGCGGCGGACCAAAACCTCCTACGGTCCGGTAATGATTTTGAAAAAATATCGCATCAGTCTTGCGTGTTGATGCCTGAAAGAAGAAGGATATGGCCCCTCCCGATATCATAACCACCTTGCACGAAGGCGATCAGGGAATTATTCATTCCATTGACGGCGGTTCCTCGCTCACAAGCCGTCTGGCCGGTATGGGCATTGTTACAGGAGCGAGATTCAGAATTGCCCAGGTCAGCGGTGGTCTGATCGTTGTTCAGGTATCCGGCACACGAATTGCGCTGGGCCGGGGAGAGGCGTCAAAGATTTCCGTCTATAAAATAGATCCCAATGAAGCCGTCTGCGAACCGGCCATCGAAAAGGAAATCACGGTCGCTCTGGTTGGCCAGCCCAACGTTGGTAAATCAACCATTTTCAATATCCTGACCGGTCTGTCACAGCATGTCGGCAACTGGCCGGGGAAAACTGTGGAGAAAAAAGAAGGAGAGCACCGTTCGGACAATCTTCTGATCCGAATCGTTGATCTACCGGGTACCTACAGCCTCACCGCGTTTTCCGAAGAGGAAAGGGTTGCCCGCGATTTTCTCATTCATGAAAAACCGGATCTGGTGATCCTGGTACTCAACGCTGCGGCCCTGGAAAGAAGTCTCTACCTTCTGTCTGAAGTTCTGCTGCTTAACCGTCCGGTCATTGCCGCCTTAAACATGCTGGATGTCGCCTCCGGCCAGAGCATCCAGATCAATACGTTAACCCTTCAGGAAAAACTGGGAATCCCTGTTGTTCCGATGGTGGCAAAGAAAAACAACGGCATCAGGGACCTGGTGGACCAGATTTCAGCTTTTGCCGCGGAGGGTATTAAAATACAGCCCAATCAACCGGAAGTTTCCACGGACCATATCCAGATTTACCGGAAAATTCTGGAAATCGTTCGTCCGCTGGTTCCCGAACCCTATACGCCTGAATGGACCGCTGTTAAAATGATGGAAGGAGATCCGGAAGCTTCCGCCCTGGTTGAGAAGCATGCCGATCAAACTGCGTGGGACACGATCCAGGAGATGCTGAGCGAGCACGAGGACGCACTGCATGCTGTAGTCAACGGCAGATATGACTGGATTGAACAAATCAGCCGTGCAGCGATGTCACAGTTCAGAATGGGGCAAGTCGTCCTGACGGATCGGATTGACCATGTCCTGACACGTCCTGTGTTTGGCATTCCCATTCTGCTGGCGGTCATGGCCGTTGTTTTCGGACTTACGTACAGCGTGGGGATCCCGCTGCAAAACTGGATGAATGAAGGTATCCAGTATTTTGTCAAGATGATTGAACCCTGGTCGGCCGAATGGCCCTTGTGGCTGCGCGGCATCCTGATCAACGGAGTGATCGGTGGCGCAGGTTCCGTGTTGACGTTCCTGCCGATTCTGCTCATTTTCTTTGCGATTATGGCGTTTCTGGAAGATGTCGGCTACATGGCGCGTGCCGCGTTTGTCATGGACCGCATCATGCATCTGGTCGGATTGCATGGTAAAAGCTTTATTCCCATGTGTCTGGGATTTGGCTGCAACATACCCGCCGTTCTCGGGGCAAGGATCATCGAAACGCGCAAGGCCCGCATGATTACCCTTCTTCTGATTCCATTTGTCCCCTGTACCGCGAGACTTGCCGTTCTGACGCTGATTTCGGCCGCCATTTTCGGTTCGAAGGCCGCGTTTGTTTCCTGGTCCATTCTGGCACTGAACATTGCCGTGCTGGGTCTGGCGGGAGCCCTGGTCAACAAGACCCTCTGGAAGCAGGATGCGCCCTTCATCATGGAGCTGCCGATCTATCACCGTCCGGACGCCAGGGCCATTTTGATGGTGATCTGGGCCAGAATCATCGCCTTTATCCGTAAAGCCGGAACGGTTATTCTTGCTGTTTCGATTGTCATCTGGGTAATTTCATATTTTCCAGCGGGTACGGTGGAAAAAAGCTGGCTTGCCTCGCTGGGCAGGCTGATCGAACCACTGGGCGTTCCGTTGGGGCTTGACTGGAAGATGATCACCGCGCTTTTGACGGGACTTGTTGCCAAAGAAACCGTTGTTGCGACGCTGGGCGTTTTGTATTCCGTCGGAGAAGAAGGACTGGCCGGCATGCTTCCTTCCGTCATGAGCCATGCTTCCGCCGCCGCGTTTCTGGTTGTCATGATGCTGTTTGTTCCCTGCGTTGCGACCATTGCTGTTTTGAGACAGGAAATGAACAGCAGCAAATGGTTTTATTCCACCATCATCCTGACCCTGATCGTCTCCTATCTGGGCGGCATGATGGCATATCAATTGGTTAACCTATTAGGCTTTTAGGCTGTAGTCTTTGAGACTGCAGGTTATTAAAAGGAATTCTTCATCAAAATCGGGAGGCGTGTTATGGAAGATGTCTTAACGGCTTGCACGGTAACAATGAACATTCCCGTGGCCTGGGGCGAAATGGACGCCATGGGACATGTCAATAACATTATTTATTTTCGATATTTTGAAACCGTTAGAATCGAATATTTCAACCGCCTGAACATGATGGGTTACCAGAATCAATGGGGCATCGGACCGATTCTTGCTTCAACGGAATGCCGCTTCAAGATGCCACTGCAATACCCTGATACGGTTATTGCCGGTACAAAAATATTGAGCATGGAAGAAGACAAATTCGTAATGGGATATGAAGTATTCAGCACCAAACACAAAAGAATTGCCGCCGACGGTGAAGGCGTTGTCGTAACCTATGACTACCGCAATAATAAGAAAGTTCCCATTCCGGACGACCTTCGCGTAAAGATTATGGAGTTGGAAAAGATAAAAACAGGTAGGTAGGTTATTAGGCTGTTAGACTGTAGGCTTTTAGGCTGTAGACTATTAGGTCTATTTTGTAGGCCTTCGGCCTTATGGAATCGGCGCGTTCCGCGCCGCACTTCTTAACCTAACAGTCTATTAGCCTACAGCCTAAAAGCCTAATAGCTTTCTGCAGGATTTATATCCATGAGTTGAACTATAGCGACGAGGCCAGGACGGCAGCGCCTATCGCTCCGTTGACCTGCATGTAATCTGAAACTTCAATTTTAGCGCCAAGCTTTTTCCCCAGGGCATTGACAACTCCGGCATTTCGGGCGACCCCGCCGGTCATCATGACAGGTTCCTGAATGCCGATTCGCGCCAGCATGGAAGAAACACGGGCCGCAATGGATTCATGGATGCCCGCAATGATGTCCTGCCTTTTTTCGCCGCGGGCGATGAGCGAGATTACTTCCGATTCCGCAAAGACTGTGCACAGACTGCTGATCTTTGAAGGCATCTTTGATTGCAGCGACATTGCACCGAACTCATCCAGGTTGACTTCAAGCGCCCGTGCCATCACTTCCAGGAAGCGGCCGGTTCCGGCGGCGCATTTGTCATTCATGACGAAATTTTGAACTTTGCCTTTTTCATCGAGCGCCATGGCTTTGCTGTCCTGTCCGCCAATGTCAATGATGGTTCTGATTTTTGGATTTAGGAAATATGCGCCCGCGGCATGCGCCATGATTTCCGTAAAAGACCTGTGGGCGAACTTCACTGAATTGCGGCCGTAGCCGGTGGAAACAATTTTTGAAACGGCTGACGCATCCAACCCGATTTCGGCAAGCAAATCTTTGTAAACTTTTTCCCCCGCAGCTTCCGCATTGTACCCGGTAAAGATAATTTTTGTTCCGAGAATTCTTTCGCCTTCCACAATGGCCGCTTTTGCCGTAATCGAACCGATATCAATTCCTGCTGTCCGCATATCACCTCTCCCAGGGAGTGAGGAGTGAGGCGTCAGGCGCCAGGAGGAATTGCTCTCCTTACACCTCGCTTTTGACTCCTTACTCTTTACGTCTTTCTTTTATGATTTCCATAAACGCGTCGATCCGGGTTGCAATCTGGCTTTCAGAAAAACTCCGGTCATCGACCATGTCCGCTTCGATCATCAGGGAAGGAATCCCTCGTTCCTTTTCAACGATCCTTTGAATGTCGAGCTGCCCGAACGAATAGGGTTTGCAGCTGCGGTTGGAATGCATAACCAGTCCGTCGGCTTGATACTTGTCAATCATCTCGATGACCGTCTTTGCCATCTCATCAACCCCGATGTTAAGATAAATCCGTGTGTAGGCTTCCGCCATAGAATCGAGAAATTTATCCTCGTTGATGTACTTCAGGGTTCCGCACCAGGCCGATGTATAGGTATCCGCAACCAGGCAGGCGTTGTGCGAAGCGAATTTTTCCGACAGCCAGCGTGTGCGGGGCCAGATGGGAATGTTGTCCCAAAGAAGACGGTATTTTTCGTCCGGCACCACGCCAATCCCCTTCGCAACCCGGTCTTTCATTTTAGCCAGAAGATTTTGATAATACTTTACGGCTTCTTTTGTTCCCCGCAGGGTGACGATCAGCGCCAGGTGATAGAAGGCGTCAAAGGCGCTCATAGGCGCGGGCCGGTGCGCAGCGGTGTCCAGAACCGCCTGCCAGAGTTTCTGTGCTTCATAGGAGAGAAGTCCGACCTGACGGAGTTTTTCGAAATCGTATTTTTTCCCGCAGACCTCTTCGATGAACTGGATGTATTCATCAATCTGGGTGCGCACATAACGGGCCGTGTCTTCCGAATAGCCGGTATGGCAGAAAGGGGTATCCAGTATAAAGAGCGGTACATTGAAATAGCGCGCCTGCACTTCATACCATTTGAGCACAGTTCCGCAGATATTGTTGCAGCAGACCAGCATGTCGGGACGCGGCAGTCCACCGATGGGGCCGCCGTTGACGGTGGCGCAGGAAATGTCGGAACGGGCGTAGGAACACAGGTCGCTGGAATAGCCCATAGCCTCCGCTTTTTCACAGAGCCCCGCGCCCATTTTTGACGCGCCAATCATCGCGCCGTGGTTTTCGGGGTAGATGGGAATGATATCCATCGCAATCAGCGGCTCCACAGGACCGCCGCTGGTGATCCAGGCCACTTTTTTCCCTGTGAGCTTTGCCGATTTAGCTTCACTGTAGTAAACGATCATCAGTTCTTTCATGGTCGGGGCTTTTTTAAACTTCAGGGACAACTTTTTGGCCTGACCGAAGAGATAAATCCCGAGCGTTTTCAAAAAATCAGAGTTTTGATTATTCATGATGCCGCCTTTGCCTGTTTACAAGATCTGGATAAATGTTTCCAACCGCGTCTGCAATTGTCCGCCTGCCTGTGTCTGTTCTTCCATCTCCAGAAGCAGAGAAGGGATTTTTTCCCGATCCAGCATTTCCTTAAGGTAAGGATAATCAAAAGCATGCGGATCGCAGAATTTAAGAAGCATAAATATGACGCCGTCCGCCCCGCATTCCCTGACGGTCCGGACAAGGTTATCGCCGCGACTGGTCAGTCCCGAGTGCTTGGCCGGACAGACGACGCGTGTGGCGTATCTTGCCGCGATGGCTTCAAGCGGCGGCATACGGTCATCGATGGCCCCTTCAAAATACCGGGACCCTGTGCACAGATCATCCCCTGTCACGACACCGCCGGCATTTTCAATGGTGTCGTAAACATCCGGATGATTGCAGATGCCTCCGGATAAGACCAGTCTTTTGACGCCGGTTAATTTTTTTTCAGGTGCTGTTTTTTCAAGATCGGCTGTAATCGCCGTCAGCTCTTCAAGAAAATGATCACGCTCCACAATCATGGCCGCCCGGATCAGGGTGTGAAAATCATGTCCGCTGATGATGTGAGGATTTTCACAGCGCAGACGGTAAAGCCGCGTCATCAGCGAGCGGATGGCGTTGTAGGTTTTTACGGCGCGGTTCAGCTCCGCATCCGTTATTTTTATGTTCAGCCATTGCTCCAGGTCGGTTTTGAATTTTTTCAGAACGTCGACCAGGTAACTTTTTGCGCTGGGAGTGGTGAGTTTCACCGGCAGGACAACATCGGCATGAAAAGACTTTACAAGATTAAGTCTCCAGACGTCCGATAAACGCTGGATGGAATCGCAAGTGTGCGGGAAAATCATGCCGTCGAGAAGTTCGAGACGGCCCGAAAGCGCATCTTCAAGGATTCCGCGCACCAGTGAGCAACAGTAGGATTGCAGGTGGAGGTCGGCGCGGTGAATGATGGAATCGGAGCCGAAAAGTCTGACCGGCAGCGCACCCGCGGCATAGATCAATTCTTCAGGCGCGTATGAACAGACATAGCCGATTGCTTTTTTGCCGTTTTCATCTTTTATTTTTTGGAGATATGAATAAGGGTTTTCAATGATTGTTCTGAACTCAGAGATCTTGTCCATGGCACTTCCTTCCCCGACCCAATGGTAGTTTGTCCCTTGCTGTTGCGTTGGGGAAGTTAGCACATTTGGATCAAAAATGGCAAAAAATTACATGCTGTCTGTGGATCGATTTTAATAAAGATAAATACTTCCAATAAATTAGCCATTATTTTCTTGACAGTTAAACTCCTCTGTTTCTATACTTTTCACCTGAAAAGAAGCAGGGACGTTAATTTGTTTATGAAGGGATCAGCAATTTCAGGGTTTTTTGATTAACAGGAGAATGGATGATGAATACGGATAAATCCGCTGAAACAAAAAACGCAGGTGGCAGGGGAAAGCCGGTCGGGGGCTTAACCGGAGCAGCCATAGGTTTTATTCTGATTGCCATAGGCATTATGGTCAGTCTGACGGGTGTCGGGCTCGTTATCGGTATTCCTCTCATTTTGGCAGGCGTTGCTTATCCGCTGATTGCCCGTTCCCTGATCAGGGGTCAATGTCCTTATTGCGGCAGGAATGTATCAGCCCTCAATACAAAACCCGGGATAAATTGTCCCGGATGCGGGAAATACATCGTGATTAGGGATAAGAAATATTTTGAAGCGCAACAATAGCGCTTTCACCGACCTTCCGGTTCAGCGGGCTGTTTCAATGTTCTCATCAAGTCAGCAATTTAAGGAAAATGGTTGCCAGGGTCAGGTATGAGAAAAAACCGAATGCGTCGGTAAAGGCCGTCAGCAGAATATTGGAGCCCAGTGCCGGATCAAGGTTGAGCCTTTTCAGGGCAAGGGGAATCAGGACGCCAACCATTGTGCCGGCAAAAACACTGATAATCATGGCCAGACCGATGACCAGTCCCAGAATGGGGATGCCTTTCCAGAAATAAGCAATAACGGCGATCACCGTACCCACGGCAATGCCGTTGGTTACTCCCACTGCAATCTGACGGGCCAGGACGCGCTTGGCGTTTTCAAACGTGACTTCGCCCAGTGCAATTCCGCGAATGATCAGGGCCAGGGTCTGCCCTCCCGCGTTGCCGCCAAGGCCGGCGATCACCGGCATAAAAAATACCAGCGCCACCATGAGTTTGATCGTGTCCTCGAAAAAGCCGATGACCAGCACGGAAGTCAGTGCCGTGAGAAGATTGAGATAGAGCCAGGGGAGACGTTTTTTGACAGAGTCAATGGTCTTGTTGAAAATGGTGTCGTCGTGCCCCAGGCCGGCGATGCGATACATATCTTCGGATGTTTCCTCCTGCACGGTGTCCATGATGTCGTCGATGGTGATTCTTCCCAGCAGGTGTTGTTCCTTGTCCACAACGCCGACGGAAACAAGGTCGTATTTTTCGAAAAGACGTGCCACTTCTTCCTGGTCCATTTCTACGTTCACGCTGGGGATGTCCTCGTCGATGATTTCCAGGATAGGCGAGAACCTTTTCATGGTGATCAGGTTCTGCAGGGGCACTGTGCCGATCAGTTTTTCTTCTTCGTCCACAACAAAAATATTGTGGATGTTTTCCATTTCGTCTTTGGCATCCACAACCGCTTGAAAGGCATCATTGACGGTGGCGTGTTTTTTTACCGAGACCAGTTCCGACTGCATGATACCGCCGGCAGTGTCCTCGGGGTATTGAAGCAGTTCTTTGACTTCCTCGGATTCTTCAGGTTCGATGGCGTCAAGGACGGCTTTGGCCTGATCATCGGAGAGTTCGGCGATGATGTCGGCCTTATCGTCCGATTCCATCTCTTCGATGATGTCGGTTAGTTTTTCATTGGAAAGGTCTTCAATGATCTGCTCTCTGGAACTGTCGGAGAGCTCCAGAATAACGTCGGACGCTTTCTCCACATCCAGCAGGGAAAACAGCTGCAGTCGGTCTTCTTCTTCGAGTTCATCGATCAGATCGGCAATGTCCGCGGGGTGCATGTCTGAAAAAAGATCGATGATGTCAAATTCGCGGTGGCGGCTGATCAGCTCCTTGAGCGTCTCTAAAGTTGTTGGTCCCTTTTTTTTGACCTTATCCATAGGGCTGCCTGATCTGTAGTTGCAGAGATTTGTATGGTTCTGATTTGTGAACGATTCAGCAAGAAACGCGTTTACCCGTCCGCCTGCCGGTGGGAGAAAGCTTTTTTTAAACGAGTATGGCCCGGTAAAAAAAGCGTTTTCCGGCAGCGGGAATATATGGAAGTTCCCTCTGTATGTCAATGTTTTTCTGATAAAATAACGGCCGGATACGAGGTTGCCGGGAAGGTTTCTACAGCAAATGAATCGGTGGTTGAATGGGCGGCAGTTTGTCGCCATCGTACAGCACTTTTTCCAGGAAAAGCCCGGAGGGTGGAGCTGTGTGACGGGCAGGCACATCAGAATCAGCAAGCAGCATCTGCTCCAGTTCTCCGGCTGATATTTTGCCGCGTCCGGCCTCAACGGTCATTCCAATCATGCGCCTGACCATTTTCCATAAGAAATGGGAGCCGGTGATGCGTATGGCAATCAGGCCGTTAAATTCTTGTAGTTCGATGCTTTCGACCAGAACTTTTGTTGATGAGTTCCTTTCCATTCTCTTGTCGGCGAAAGACGTGAAATCGTGAAATCCCTTGAATATGGACAGAGCTTTTCGCATTTTATCCGTGTGGAGTTGATCTCTGACCCACCAGACATATTTTTTCCCGAAAGCTGTGCGCCGTCGGGCAATCAGGTACAGGTAACTTCGGCTGACAGCCGAATGGCGGGCATGAAAACGGGGATGTGCGTTTTGCACGGACAGGACATTGATGTTTGCGGGAAGGTGGTCATTGAGTCCTATCCGCAGGGTTTCACAGTCGAGTTTGTGCGCGCATTCCAGGTGAGCGGTTTGTCCGAGTGCATGGACACCGGCGTCTGTTCGTCCCGCACCCTGAATGTCCATGGATGTGTTCAGGAATTTTTGCGCTGCGTCCATCAGCGCGCCCTGAATGCTTCTGGCGTTTTTCTGCACCTGCCAGCCGCTGTAGCTCGTGCCGTCGTATTCCAGAATGATTTTATATTTATTCATTGAGCCGGTTATTCCTGCTTTACGGGAATCAGAATATTCATGGCCGCAATGTGGGAAAGATAAGATCCGACGGACGGATCGAAGTCGGGTACTTCCTGTCCCGGTCGTAAAGTCGTGATGACCGCCTGTCCGACAATTTTTCTTCCCTCACGTCCCAACTCATCTCTTGTTCGTACGCCCCACATGTTGTGAAAAATGAGTACCCTGCCGTCTTTGTGGCCGATATACAGCATAATGTGGCCCTTTCGCCATAAAAGGGTCAGGTAAGGGACGCCCTTTTCAATGATAGTTCTCTCCTTTTCGTCCGGTGAAAGGCCCCGCAAGTCGATGTAGATGCCTGTTTCTTTCACCTGGCTTGAGGAATGTCGCGGGAGCCAGATGCCGAAGACGGCAAAAAAATCACGTGTCATGGCTGAACAATCGCGCCTGCCGTAAAGACCTCCCCACCCGTATGGTTCGCCCTTCATCTCATTTGCGATCTTTGCCGCGTTTACCGGATTGAAGCGGAATGGTTTTCGGGCGGCCGCTTTTTCCGGTACAAAACCATGCCGAATTACGGCCTGCCTGTTTGGGTCAGCCACGGCGACGGATATTTTTATTTCGCCACCCGAGATGGCTTCCAGAGGGAAAATGTTGCCCACCGATGCCTGGACAAGAAACTGGTTTCTTGTATCCAGAACGGATACATGTTCCCGGATGATTACGGCATAGCTTCCCGTCTCCCAGTTTTTCACAAATTCATTGTTGGCGAATGCGAAATCTTCCGTTGGAATCCAGCCGTATGTAAAGGATGTTTCAACCAGTGCCCAGGATTTGTCGGCACTGAGGTGGCAGACAAAGACCGGTGTATTGGCCGGTACGGAAGATCGCTGCAGATTATCAAATGGCCAGGCTTTGCTGTCACCGTCCTTTGCCGAAAAATGAGGGATATTGGTAGGCAGTTCTCTGAGGCTTGTATTTCTGGTTGTAATTCCGCGGGAAAGAATATTTGGATAGCTTTCGAGGGATGCACTGCTTTGCAGATTTCTGACCCAATCCGCAGGATGTTTTCTTTTGTTTTCACCATAGCCGGGTCTCAGGGCATATATTCTAAAATCGTTTCGGACCCGCTCGGGGAGGGCATGATAAGGATACTTCATATGCCATACGGAAAAATAGGTGTTGTTATAATTTCTGTCCATTCTCATCTGATTTTCCACTGACAGATGTTCTCTGTCTGTCGTGGAGCTGTTAAGATAAAAGGTATGGTCCTGGGGGAGTTCCCGGACATCAAGAATGGAATCCTCGGGAGGAGTAACATCCGTGAAATAGGGGGTACGGTCATAGTGAAATCTCCTGACTTCACGGACGGTATCGGGAGCGGATACGCAACCTGATAAAATCAAAGATAAAACAGCGACCAGACTAAAAAATCGTTTCATAAAGATATCCTTTGTTTAATGTTGGATTCCTTATAGTCTTTTTTTCGGTTTCGGGCAAGATAAACGCTTTGATAGTTCCTGATCATTTTATTTTGCATTCTCTTTGATTTCGTGTAAATTATCATCTAAATAAATTTTGTATTGAACCTTTGACAGGGTGAGCATCTGATAAGTGTGACCCAGGATAATAATATTTTCAACATTGAGAAAGGAGATGGATTATGATCGCCGTGAGTGTACTTAAAAATTTTGCTTTTTTTAAAAATTTCAGCAACGATCAACTGGTGAAACTGGAACCTCTGGGCAAAGAGGAAACCTATCAGGCCGGGGCACATCTATACTCCAACGGTGATCCGGCACGCAGTCTCTACCTGGTCATGGAAGGGAAAGTAGCCCTTTTCATGGATACCTATGTGGGAACGGGCAAACCGCCTTTGCAGGTAACGGTTGATTTTATTACCCGGGGTGAATCGATGGGCTGGTCGGCTGTTGTTGAGCCGTTCATCTATACCCTGAGCGCCCGCTGTCTTGAAGATACAAAACTCATTTCTTTCGATTCGGAAAAATTGCTTGATATGATGGAAGAGGACAATGCACTGGGTTTCAAAATCATGCAGTCAACGGCCAAGGTGATTTCGAACCGCCTGACACACACCCGCATCATCCTGGTGGGTGAACGCGGCCTTTCCACACTGACCGAGTATTAAATATTCAAAGGAGACAAAAATGCAGACTTTTGTTCCTAAAAAGATTTTCTTTACCAAAGGTGTCGGTTCGCACCGGGATGAATTGCATTCGTTTGAACGCGCCCTGCGAAATGCCGGCATTGAAAAATGTAATCTGGTGCAGGTGTCCAGTATTTTTCCGCCCGGCTGCAAAATGATTCCCAAGTCGCAGGGGCTTAAGCATCTGGTGCCCGGCGCCATTACATACTGCGTCATGAGCCGCTGCTGCAGCAATGAACCGAAAAGGCTTCTTGCCGCTTCCGTCGGTTGTGCAATACCCGCTGATAAATCATCCTATGGTTACATCAGTGAACATCATGCTTTTGGCCTGACGGAGAAACAGACTGGCGACCATGCCGAGGATCTGGCTGCGGCGATGCTCGCCTCAACCCTGGGGATTGATTTCAACGTGGACGAAAGCTGGGACGAGAAAAAGAAGATTTTTAAAATCAGCGGAAAGATTGTCCGCACCCTGAATGTCACCCAGTCAAAAATATGCATGGATAATCATTATACCACGGTTGTTGCGGCTGCTGTCTTTGTTTTTTGAGTCGTGTACAGTTTTTTCACAGGATAAGCATAATGGAGCGGGCAGCCTTGAAAATCGTTGTAAAGTTTCCGTGTTTTTAGAGAAGGAAAATGATTAACTTATGAAAAAGGAAATACCCCAATTGCAGAAGCAGGACGTTGGCGGGGCCGAACTGCCCTATCTGTTTTACGATGGAGGTCCCCGCCAGATTCTTTTTACTCATGCCACCGGATTTCTGCCCTGGTTGTGGCATCCCATCATTGAAAATTTTGTTCCGGAACATTCGGCATGGGCGCCGTACATCTGCAACTACCGATCGTGCAATCCGCATGAAGGAGGGTTGGCCTGGAGCGTGGTCGCTGAAGATCTGGCCACTTTCTGTCGTGAGCAGAAAATTAAGAACCACCTGATGGTCGGTCATTCAATGGGGGCGACGGTTTCTGCGATTGCCGTCGGCAGGTACGGACTTGTGCCGAGGGCCATGGTTCTTATTGAACCGATTTTCCTGCCAGAACAGTTTTACGAGATGACACCCAGCCTGGAGGCTCATCCGCTGGCTTCCAAGTCGATTAAAAGGCTCAATCACTGGAACAATGAAGAAGAGGCGATGTCCTATTTAAAATCGCGTTCTTTTTTTTCATCCTGGGACCCGGAAATCCTGCATCTGTATAAGCAGTTCGGTATGGAAAAAATGACAGAAGGCGATATGCGTCTGACCTGTACGCCGGAAAGCGAAGCCGCCATGTTTATGGGCGGCTGGTGCTGCAATCCCTGGCCGCTTCTGGAGAAGATTTCCTGCCCTGTGCTGGTGATCGAGGGAGGAAAAAGCACCAATATCGGTCTGGTGGATATCCAGAGAGCCGTTTCGATGCTGCCGCAGGGCAAATACGAATCGGTTGCCGATGCCGGGCACTTGATTCCCATGGAAAAGCCCGCGGAAATCACCCGCATTGTCAAAGATTTTTTTTCGACGATTGCCTGAAATCAATATCGGGAGAATAAAGTATGAGCAGTCCTGACATCATCGCCTTTTGCAACCAGAAGGGGGGCGTCGGTAAAACGACCTGTGCTCTCAATGTTGCCGTCGGACTCGCGATGCTTAAGAAGAAAGTTCTGGTCATCGACTTTGATCCGCAGGCGCATCTCACTTACTCTCTGGGCCTGGACGCCCATCAGATGAAGAGCACGATTTATTCGGTTATGAGGAAAACCCAGAGCCTTGATGCAGCGGTCATGGAGCTCAAGGGTATGAAAGTGTTGCCGGCGAACCTCGATTTATCGCGTCTGGAAACGGAAATGTCCGGTCTTCCAGGGAAGGAAAAAATCCTGAAGAATCGTCTGGCGGAGGTTTCCGATGTTCAATATGTGATCATCGATTGCCCCCCGGCGGCCGGGCTGCTGACGGTCAATGCGTTGGTTGCCTGCCGGGAAGTGTATATTCCGCTGCAGATGGAATTCCTCGCGCTCAAAGGCATGAGCAGGCTTTTGTCGCTGCTTGAGGAAGTCAAAAAAAAATTCAATAAGGATGGTCCATCGTATCGCGTGATTCCCACGCGCTACGATGGCCGGAAAAGATTGAACAACGCCATCATGGACAAGGTCCGTGAGCGCTTCGGCGAGCGGGTGTTCAATTCCGTGATCCGCGAGAATATTGCCGTGGCCGAAGCTCCCAGCTTTGGACAGTCCATTTTTGAATACGCTCCCAGAAGCCACGGTGCTGAAGATTACCTGGACCTTTGCAGGGAGATCATCCGCAAACGGCCCGCCGGTTAAATCTTCGGAGATGCAGATAACAAACAGAATGACAGGAAAGTATTTAGGGGCATGCCCCAAAAAAAATAACAGGGGAGATTTCTTATGAGACTGAAAGACAAAGTGGCAATTGTGACCGGGTCAGGGCGCGGCATTGGTGAAGGTATTGTATTGAGGTTTGCCGAAGAAGGCGCGAAAATCATTGTCAATGATGTCAATGAAGACGATGCGAAAAATGTCGTGGATCAGGTGAAGGCCAAAGGCGGTCAGGCGGTTGCGGTCATTGGCAGTGTTTCCGACCGTGCCACTGTGCAGAAGATGGTGGACACGGCCGTGAAGGAATTCGGCACGCTGGATATCATCGTGAACAATGCGGGCATCACCCGCGATTCCATTTTGCACAAAATGACCGACGATCAGTGGAGTGCCGTGATTGACGTCAACCTGACCGGGGTGTACTTAGGTATCCAGTGCGCGGCGCGTATCATGCGGGAGAAAGGCTACGGCAAGATCATTAATATTTCTTCGACCAGCGCGCTGGGCAACGTCGGGCAGCTAAACTACTCCGCATCGAAAGCGGGCGTGATCGGGATGACCAAGACAGCGGCCAAGGAGCTGGGCGCCAAGGGTGTAAATGTCAATGCGATTGCCCCGGGGATGATCTGGACGGACATGATGAAGAATATGCCTCCGGAAACCCTCAAGCAGATGGACATGATGCTGCCTTTTATCGTGCCGTTGAATCGTAAGGGCTCTCCGCAGGACATTTCCAATCTGGCGCTTTTCCTGGCTTCCGATGAAAGCTCTTTTATTACCGGGCAGATTATTTTCTGTGACGGTGGAATGAAGATGTAAAAGAAGGCGATCGGGTTGTTAACAGACCGGCAACGAAATATGAAACGAGAGTGATTGCTTTGTTCCTGACAAGGGAGGACATTATGGTGTTTTTCAAAATCAAGATACTTTTGCTTGCAGTTGTTATGTCGGTTTCTCTCGCGTTTTCACTTGCTGATGCCTGTACCGGTATTGCGTTCTCGGTTCAGGATAACGGCGGCAATCGCTATGCCATTCAGGCGCGTACGATGGAGTTTGGTGAGGATGTCACCGATTGGCGACTCATTTCTGTCCCCAAAGGCTATCCGTACAATGCCTGCAAAATGAATATCTGCGGGGATGGCATTACCGGACTTCAATGGACGGCAAAATATCAGCATGTGGGCATGAGCCCGGAACGTCCCGGACTGCCTGTCCTTGACGAGGTTGCAGACGGAATCAATGAAAAGGGATTATCCTGCGGCGGTTTCTATCACATGGGATATGAAGAATATCAGGATAAGCCGCGACAAGGAAAGACGATTGCCAATACGGATTTCGTGTCGTGGGTTCTCAGTAATTTTGCAACGGTTAAGGAAGTCAGGTCAGCCCTGGGGACCGGAACGGTCGATGTTGCCCAGTTAACCCTGAAATACAAAGGCAAACTGATGTGCAACAAAGATACCTGTCCGCAGCTTCATTACCTCGTTACGGATGAGAGCGGAGCTTCCATCGTTGTCGAGTTTAAGGGCGGGAAGGCGAAGATCTTCGACAGTATCGGTGTCATCACCAACAACCCGACCTACGACTGGCATATGACCAATATGAAAAATTATATCGGTCTGCAGCCCCTGAGCAGGGAAAATGCCGTTTTCAACGGGAAGACTTATGACAAACTGGGCAACGGCACCGGCGCCGTCGGCCTGCCGGGCGATTTCACACCCCCTTCGCGGTTTGTCAGGGCCATGTTCTTTCTGAGTACGGCCATCCCGACAACAAAGACAGGCCCCGATGAAGCCATTGACAGAGCATTTCGGGTTCTGAACCAGTTCGATATCCCTGAAGGTTCAATTGTTGCAAATTCTCCAACCGGGAAAGGCCAGATTCAGGACTCAACGGCATGGACGTCGCTTTCGGATCTGAAGCGGAAGCGGTACTATTTTCACACCCAAAACAGCAGGGTCGTCAGGATGGTCGAATTGGACAAACAACCGAAGCAGGTAATTTCGATTCAGGATTTGCCTGACCGCGAGATGATCATTGACATATCGGAAAAATTCACACCCGTAAGCAAATCGAACTGATGTGGAAGGTGGACAGTCTCTGCGAAGACAGGGGCTGTCCACCATGTTTTTTTAGAGGTATTGTTCCTCCAGAAGTTGAAGAACTTTGTCTGCCGATTTGGTAACGGCCGTGCCGGGCCCGAAGATTGCCTTAACGCCTTTGGCGTACAGGAAATCATAGTCCGCAGGAGGAATGACACCGCCGACAACCACGATAATATCTTTCCCTCCCATTTTTTTCAGATTTTCAATGAGTTCCGGAACAAGGGTCTTGTGGCCTGCGGCAAGGCTTGACACACCCACAACATGAACGTCATTTTCAATGGCCATTTTTGCCGCTTCTTCCGGGGTTTGAAACATCGGGCTGATATCAACATCGAAACCCATATCGGCATACGCCGTGGCAACCACCTTGATCCCGCGGTCATGACCATCCTGTCCCATTTTGGTTACCAGCTGACGGGGACGGCGTCCCGTTTTTTCCAGGAATCTGTTCGTCCGCCCGCGCAATGCTTCGAGGACGGCACTTTCCCCGTATTCCGAAGAATAGGCGCCGGAGATGACTCTCGTTGTCGCCACATAACGTCCGAACACTTTTTCGATGGCGTCGGAAACTTCTCCCCCGGTTGCCCGAAGCCGCACGGCCTCGATGGAGGCCTCCAATAGGTTGCCACCCTGTTCGGCCGCGGTGGTGATTTTTTCCAGGGCTTTCTGCACGGCCGCGTTATTGCGCGTGGATTTGATTTGTTTGATGCGGCTGATCTGTTCGTCACGGACGGAGCTCGGAATATCCAACACCTCGATCGGTATTTCTTCCTGGATGCAGTATTTGTTGACGCCGACAATGGTGTCCTTCCCCTGGTCGATCCGTGCCTGCCTGCGGGCGGCGGATTCTTCAATCCTCATTTTGGGCATACCGGTTTCAATGGCTTTTGCCATGCCGCCCAGCTCTTCAATCTCATCAATGATCTTCCGGGCTTCCCGGATAATAGATGCCGTAAGAGATTCAATATAGTACGAACCGCCGAGGGGATCGACGACATGACAGATTTGCGATTCCTCCTGAATAATGATCTGCGTGTTGCGGGCAATCCGGGAGGAAAGCGGCGTGGGAAGGCTGACAGCTTCATCAAACGAGTTGGTGTGAAGGGACTGGGTGCCGCCGAGGGCTGCCGCCAGCGCCTCCAGTGTGGTGCGGATGATATTGTTGTAGGGATCCTGCTGCGTGAGACTCCAGCCGGAGGTTTGCACATGCGTGCGCAATACCGATGAACGGGGGTTGGTCGGGTTGAATTCGCTGACGATTTCATGCCACAGGTATCGCGCCGCCCGCAGCATGGCAATCTCCATGAAAAAATTCATCCCCACACCGAAAAAGAAAGAAAGCCTCGGCGCAAACTCATCAATCTTCAAACCACCGTCAATAGCCGCACGGATGTATTCCTTGCCGTCGGCCAGCGTGAAGGCGGTTTGCAAAACGGAATCCGCTCCCGCCTCCATCATGTGATAGCCGCTGATGGAAACGGTATTGTATTTTGGCATGTGTTTCGAACAGTAGGCAATGATGTCGGACACAATGCGCATTGAGGGACGCGGGGGATATATGTAAGTGTTGCGGGTCAGAAATTCTTTGAGGATGTCGTTCTGAATGGTACCGGTAAGAAGTTTCTGCTCGACTCCCTGTTCCTCGGCCGCCACAATGTAGCCCGCCAGGATCGGCAGCACCGCGCCGTTCATGGTCATGGAGACGGAAACTTTTTCCAGGGGAATCTGATCAAAAAGGATTTTCATGTCTTCGACGGAATCAATCGCCACACCGGCTTTTCCTACGTCTCCCGACACGCGGGGATGATCGGAATCATAACCCCGATGTGTGGCCAGGTCAAAGGCCACCGATAAACCCGTCTGCCCTGCGGCCAGATTTTTGCGGTAGAATTCATTCGATTCTTTTGCGGTGGCAAACCCTGCGTACTGCCGGATGGTCCAGGCACGGTTTGTATACATGGTGGCCGTAGGCCCCCGAAGATAAGGAGCCAGACCGGCGAGGGTGTCGACGGTGTCCAGTTCTTCCAGATCGGAAGCTGTATACAGTGGTTTGAGAACGATACCTTCCGCCGTTTTCCAGTTTAATGATTCAACGGAACTTCCTTTAAGCTCCCTGGCCGCCGCTTCACGCCATTTTTTCATTTGAACATGTTCAGACACGATGAACTCCTTAAATAATATGATAAAAATTCCATTATCACAAGATGATGATCCAGCGTTGATAGTCTGATAGGATTTGTCCGGGCGGGCGGCACAGTTCTGAATCTGTGCCGTACCTTTTGAACCTGCCTGTCAACAACGCGCAGGATATTTACTCTTATGTCAGGGTTTTTTCCAATACCTTTTTGACATCCTCGAAGCGGAAAGGTTTTTTCAATGCAGCGTGGAAACCATAATCCGCGTATTTTTTCATGACGGGATCATCGTCTCCGGAAATGACAATGGCCCTGATGTCCGGGGCAATTTTTTTCATCCGCGTCAATGCGGCTTTCCCGCCTAAGCCCTGCCGGACCGAAAATGCCATCAAGACGGCGCAATATGGATTGCCGGCATCCTGCGCTTTTTGATATTCCTGTATCGCCTCCTGTCCCCCGGCCACCGTTGTTGCTTCAAAATCAAGCTGGTCGGCATAAAGCTGCACGAGTGTTCTGATGTCCGGACTGTCGTCCATGATCAGGATGCGCCTCCGGGAAGGAATAAACACTTTTTCTCCGGAATCTGCTTCGGGAGTTCCGTCCGGTTTGGCCGGAAGATACAGGCTGAAGGAGGCTCCGCCTTTTTCCCTGGAATCGACAGTGATGCCGCCGCCGTGCTTTTTCAAAACGGCGTTGCATACGGTGAGCCCCATGCCCTTGTCCTGCCCCGATTCTTTGGTCGTAAAGTATGGATCGAATATTTTATCAATATGTTCCCGTGGAATGCCGGATCCGCTGTCTTCAAAAATAATCCGCAGATACGGGCCGTCTGCAAGCGGGATTGTGTCGGTTTCTTTCAGGTCGATATTTTCGGCGCGAACTTTAATGGTTCCTCCTCCGGGCATGGCGTCACGAGCGTTATCCAGAAGGTTGTTAAAACAATGGCTGATCTGAACTTCATCAATATCAGCGGGCCATAGACCTTTCTGGATTTCCATCTGCGGGTTTACAGGTGATGATTTCAATGTGTTTTTAACGGCGTCCCGGAGAATATGTTCAATGTGCTGGATTTTGGGCTTCGGCTGACCTCCACGCGAAAAAGCAGAAAGACGGCTGGTCAGTTCCCTGGTTTTGTCCAGCGACTGTTGTGCGGATTTCAGCCATTTTTGAGCGATGTGGTCGGATTTGATTCCTAAAACGGCCATGTCGAT
The DNA here is from genome assembly GCA_002070455.1 of Deltaproteobacteria bacterium ADurb.Bin151. Lineage (GTDB taxonomy): Bacteria > Desulfobacterota > Syntrophia > Syntrophales > Smithellaceae > UBA8904. Next base: position 31,490 of record MWDG01000011.1, on the reverse strand, counting down.
ATATCCTTGCACCAGCGTGAGGAGATTATTGAAATCATGAACGATTCCGCCAGCCAGAAGGCCCAGGGATTGGAGTTTTACGGTATTTTTAAAGGCATCCTCCATCCTGTTGCGTTCCGTGATGTCAGAGATCATATTGTAAAAAAGCTTTTTACCGTTTCGCGGCAACAGTCCGCTGAAAACTTCCACGTCACGGATTGAACCGTCCGCCCTGCTGTGTTTTGAAACAAAATAACTGCGCTTTTGCGTCGGGTCCAGAGTCATCTGCGCGTTAAGTTCATCAACGCTCAATGTGCAGATTTCAGACATCTTCTTTTGTATCAGCTCCTCACGGTTCCACCCGTAATACGCACACGCGACACGATTGGCATCGACAATGGATTTGCTGTCCGGGTCAATGAGGAGCATGACCATGCGGCCATTTTCAAACAGGCTTTTGTAGCATTCATCGTTTTCAGATGCCGTTTGATCCAAAAGACGAATTTCTTTTTGACTGAGAAGGTTGTTGCTTTCCAGAAGTTTTGCCTCCATGAGGCCGAGACGGCTTTCCTGATTTTTCGCCAACCTTTCGCTTTCACGCGCCTTTCTCATGATGTCTTGCAATTGCAGCTCAGATTGCCTGAGTTGATTTTCTTTTTCTTTCAGGATTTTGTCAAAATCCAGCAGACGTTTTTCATTTTGTTTGATGAGGTCATCTTTTTCCTGGGCAAGTTTTTCGCTGTCCTGCAACTTTTTCATCATCAGCTGGGTCTGATTGGCCTGTTCCCGTAAAAGATTTTCAATTCCCTGTGCTTCAATGTGGCTTTGCCGAGGGGCTTCTTCATTGATCTTACGATCGCTGATATTCCTGGAAACAGCAAGAATTTCTATCATCTTGCCGCTGAAGTCCCGGATGGGCGTCAGATTGGTTTCGGTCCATACGGTAGATCCGTCTTTACACAGATATTCCAATTGAATGATTCGTGAACGATTCTTGGGTGCCTTTTTGGAATATTCCAAAGCAAGTTCCTCACCCCAGACGCTGTTGATCAATTCAAAAGACTCCGGCGTGAAGATTTCATCCGGCTCCTGTTCCATGACCTCCTCTACCGTGAAACCTCTTAATGTCTCCACGGATGGGCTGACAAAAGTCAGGTTGAGATCCATGTCCATGGTCCAGGTCATGTCAACGATGTTTTCAGCAAGAATCTCAAGGTGTCTTGTTCTTTCTTTGAGCTCATCTTCCGTGATCTTGCTTTCGGTGATGTCCCTGTTACTTGCGCGCGTGCCGGCATACTGTCCGTCTTCGTCATAAACAGGCTGGCAGACATGGCTTATCCATCGGACCTTGCCGTCCTTGCGGATAATTCTGAATTCTTCATCGCCCGGGACTTTTGATTTCTTCACCATATTGCGGTGTTCCGTAAAGATTGGCCGATCGGACGGATCAATGATTTTAAATAAAAGATCCCGGTTTTTTTTAAATTCTTCTTCGGTGTAGCCGGTAATTTTTTTACAGGAGGGCGAGGTATAGAGTAAACGGTCATCAACGTCGAGCCAGAATTCCCAATCATGACTGTTTTGGGCAATCAGGCGGTAACGCCTCTCATTTTCTTTTAACTCATCAATAACTTGCTGGTATTTTGTGTTTTGTTCTTCATATTCAGCTACCTGCTGCCGAAGAACTTTGACATCTTCAAAAAGCTGTACCCGTGTTCTGTCTCTGTCGCCAGCCATAGACCCCCCTTTATGATAAATGCAATTTTATACAATAAGACTTGCATGCTGACATTTGAAAACATTTATATTCTATACACATCGAATGTTAAAATCAAAGACAAATTGTGTGTTTTTCTTCCCGGGGCAGATGCCAAAATGATGAAACGACCATAGGTTTGCCTGTTTTTTATTCTCTGATCTGGTTTGACAAGTGAAAAACAGATGAAAACATCTCCAAGAAAAATGTAGGAAATCACCAATCAACAGCTTTTTTCTGACCAGCAGTCTAAAAACGATTTCAAATACTTACAATTATACTTGACCACGCTCGACTTGTAGGATAAAGGTTTCATGAGGAAATTAATGTGCGCAAGCACATTGGTAATAAACGTTAGGAGGCAATGGAGATGGCAAAATATCTCTACAATGAGGAGGCCGTTGCGAATCTTAGAATCAGCGACACGTCCGTTCTGGACAGGCTGGTTGATTTTGAGTCGGCACGCGCGGCGCATTTGAAAAAGGAGCATGCAAAGAAAGACAAACGGATGACGATTGGCGAGGCCGTTGATGCCTTTGTCAAGGATGGCGACGTCATCACGGACGGCGGGTTTTCCTATGTGAGGACACCGCATCAGGCCTTTTACGAGGTCATCAGGCAGGGCAAAAAGAACCTGCAGATGATCGGAGCGCCCAATACCAATCAGAGTTTTTTCATCACTTACGGATTGGTGACCCATTCCCACAGTTCATACACCGGAGCGGAAATGCGCGGTATTGACAAGGTCTACGACCGCGCTTTGAAGGCGGGCCAGATCCAGATTTTGTCGGAGTGGAGCCACGGGGGAGTGGCCCAGGCATTCAAGGCCGCCCAGCTTGGTGTTGCCGGCGTTTTCAGTAAACAAATGCTCGGCAGTGATATCGTCCGCTATAACCCGTACCTCAAGGTTGTCCAGAATCCGCTCAAGGGAGTTCATGATCCTGTTGTATTTGTGCCGGCCATTTACCCTGATATATCGATTATTCATTGTCACATGGCTGACAAGTACGGCAACGCCTACATTTACGGTCCCGCCGTGAATGATCTTGCGGTAGCCGCGGCGGCACGCAAACTCATCATTACCGCCGAAGAGATTGTTCCCGAGAACGATATCCGCTACAACAGGCAGGGGCAGATCATTCCGTTCTTCTATGCCGATGCCGTGGTGGAAATGCCATTTGGAGCGCTTCCCGGCAGCATGCCCGGGTGTTATTACTGGCCGAGGCAATGGTGGGAAAAGTGCATGCGTTTTGGCGGCGCGTCTGCAGAAAACAACAAGGCATTTTGTGACGAGTGGATCATGGGTGTCAAAAACCAGTTCGAGTTTGTCGACAAACTGGGAGGCGCGAAATGGATCGCCGAGGCCCGCCGTCAGACAAAGGCCGCCGAAGGCGATAATGAAGACATTGATTTCTCGTATGAAGAATACACCCTGAAGCACGATTCAGGAATTTACTATTAAGACAGGAGCAGATTATGCAAGACTTAAATGCACCGGCCAATCCTTTAGAGACATTGGCCTATATCATAGCGCAGCAGATCAGCGACCACTCGGTCGTGTATATTGGCACCGGAATTCCCATGGTGGCGGGGATTCTGGCCAAAAAGACCCATGCCCCCAATATTACTCTGGTTTATGAATCCGGTGGACAGGATCCTATTGAAGGAGACATGCCCTGGTCAGTTGGCTGTCCCATGACCTGGCGGAAGTCCCCTACCATTATGGAAATGTCCTATTCGTTTGCTCAATGCTACAATGGCTACGTGGACATCGGTTTTTTGGGTTTTGCCCAGGTGGATATGTACGGCAATGTCAACACCCATATGATCGGCAAGGATTATCACCACCCGAAGGTTCGTCTGACCGGCAGCGGCGGGAACAATGATCTGTCCTCGCTCACAGAGAAGATGGTCCTGGTCGGACTTCAGACCCCGGACAAGTTTCCGGAGAAGGTTGATTTCATTACCTCTGTGGGACATTTGACGGGCGGCAACTCACGTCAGGAAGCCGGTCTCATCGGCAATGGTCCGGCAGCTGTCATCAGCCCTTGGGGAGTCTATGATTTTCACCCGGTCAGTAAACGGATGAGGGTCAAAACATTGACGCCGGGGGTCACTTTCGAATTGGCCCAGCAGCTTACCGGTTTTGAACTTGTAAAACCGGAAGGGGACATCCCGGAGACAAAGCTGGTTACGCCTGAGGCACTGCAGATCATACGCACCCAGGTTGATCCGCGCGGTGTTTTCACACAAATGCCTGCCGCATAAATTTCTGGACGAGAAAGGGGGACAGTCCTGTCCCCCTTTTGTTTTTTAGCCAGGGTGCTGAATTTGATCCCGTGATGATGTATCTTTCCGGGATATGTTGACATTTTTTAATGTCAATACATCCACCCGTTCAAATCGACTCCATGAGCAGGTTGCTGCAGGATTCGATGATTTGATTGGTCAGGATGATTGCTGTAATTCATCCGATTATATATGTGATCTTGATTTGTCGGGATATCGTTGCTCTCTTCCTGCTCTACCATGTGAAAAAGTTCATGCCCGGATAATAGTGATAAAGTTTACTTAATAAAGAGGGACAGAAAATGCCCCCCGTTAGAACGAAACGCTACGGAACCGGTGATCATTGCAAAAGAATATACCTTGTTGCGCCAAGGCATCAGGAAAATTTCTGGTCAATGCAGGGTACGGTTGATCTTTTGGGTGCGAAGACTCTCATGCCCAACGCGGCGTTGGCGACGCTCATGGCATTGACTCCGCCCGGCGTCAATGTTGAATATGTCCTGTGTGACGAAAATGTTTCGACGCTTGACTGGAATATGCCTTGTGATCTTGTCGCCGTAACCGGTGCAACCTTGCACAGAAAAAGGATTCACGAATTATGCGCGGGATTTCGACAAAAGGGTGTAGCGATAGCTCTGGGCGGGACTTACGCGACGATTCATCATGACCAGTGCCGCTTTCTTGCCGACTACCATTTTATCGGTGAGGCTGAATATACCTGGCCTTTATTCCTTCAGCAGTGGGTGGGAGGAAAGACCCATTCCGTATATTCCCAGGAAACCTATATCGATATCAAAGATAGTCCTGCACCGGACTGGTCATTGATTAACGCCACCGACTACATTAACATCAACGTGCAAACCAGCCGTGGTTGCCCGAATTGCTGCGAGTTCTGTGATGTCATTCAGTATGTGGGCCGCAAACCGCGCACAAAATCTGTCCGGCAGGTCCTTTGTGAAGTTGAAGCGGCGCACAAAATCGGTGCACGCACGGTGTTTTTCTCCGATGATAATTTTCTGGCTGACAAAAGTTTTACCCGGGAACTCCTTGCAGCACTAATTGATTGGAACACTGCCCAGTCGCGGCCTCTTTCTTTTGCCACGCAGATCACGGTGGAAATAGCGGATGACAATGAAATGCTCAAGATGTGCGCTGACGCGTGCTTTTCCGTGCTTTTTCTCGGCGTTGAGACCGTGCGCAGAAAAAGTCTGGAAGAAGTCAAAAAAAGTCAAAATTTAAAATATGATATCTTTGAACGAATCAACAAGATTTCCCGCTATGGCATTATGCCGTTTCTTGGCCTGATTGTCGGGTTTGATCATGATGACGAAAGTGTTTTTGATGAACTCTATGATTTTATTACATGCACGAACAGCCCGATCGCCGGAATCAGCCTGCTCAACGCGCCACAGCATACTCCGCTGTATGACCGCCTGAAAAAAGAGGGACGACTTTTAAGCGATGACTTTTCCGGAGAATGGCAACTGTATACCAATATTATCCCAAAGCTGTTGAGCCGGGAAGAACTTTTGCTGCTTTATTCCGAACTATTTAAAAAAATATATGATCCTGCATTATTCCACAATCGGTTGCAAAGCTGGCTCAAGCAAGTGGCGTATCGGAGCAATCTCTATGTCCGTAAAAAATTTGATCCGAAGCAACTTGCCAACGGCATCAAGATGATTTCTTACTTTTTGCTGGCAGCCAATCGTCAGGAGAGGAACCTTTTTATCAAAACAATGATTGAAACATGGAGGATAAATCCGGATCTCATCAGAAGGGCGTTCACGTTTCTTGCGCAGTATCATCATTTTCACGAATTCGTTAACCGAAATTGCCAGACGATAAGGGAAGTGAAATAATGGATTCTATCCAACAGAACCGGTAGGAAAAATTTCCCGCCGCGTTTCCCCTCCCGTTTTCTCCGGGAGGGGATGGCCGGTTCCTGCAAATAGGTTATTGCTCTTTTTCAAACTGGGACTTTTCCGCTGTGCATATCGGGCAGGTCCAGGAATCAGGGATGTCTTCAAAAGAAGTGCCGGGGACTACTCCGTTGTCCGGGTCCCCTTTTTCCGGATCATATACGTAACCGCAGACAGAACATACATAACGGGCGGCGCTTTTCACCTTGGGTTTGGCTGCAGCCGCTTCCTGATCAAAAGTCGGCGCGGATTTCGGAGATTTTCCCCCTTTAACATTATGGTAATAGTCATATGTCATCGGCTGGCCTTCTCCCGTCAGATCCGCTTCGACGACTTTTCCTACAAATATTGTATGTGTTCCACAGTCGAGTTCACCTTGGACCTCAGCCTCGATAAAGCCGATGGAATAATCCAGGACGATCGGCACGCCGGTGACGCCGGTTTTTGTTTTGACGTCTTTCAGTTTATCGACGTCCCGGCCGCTTTTAAAGCCGAACAGTCCAATAAAGGTCATTGGCGCGGCCTCTGATATGATCGAAACGATAAATTTTCTGCTTTGCCGAATCAGTTCATAAGTGTAGTTTTCCCTGTTGATGCAGATGGCCAGGGTGGCCGGTCTAGATGTTGCCTGAACAATGGAATTGGCAATCTGCCCGTTGAATTTTCCATCTTGTCCCGATGTTACAATGTAAAGGCCGTAGCTGATTTTATGAAGGGCTGCGCGGTTCATGATGATTTCCTCTTTCCCGGAATATTTTGTTGATGCCTCTTATAACTGAATTGAATATTTCTTGCCAACAAATTTTGAAGCGGTTTTTTCTTTTGACAAAAGAATATTTCTCTTATAGGGACTATAAATAACTAGCGATTTTGCTCTTTTATCCGATCTGTGCGGGTAGCTGGGCAGTGGTTAAAACCAGAAATCCATGAAGCCGGCTGTAATTACCTGTCCGGAGAAAGAGAAAAATCATGATGACTTATAAGGAGTTTATTGGGAGAAGCTCCTTCTGTTTTGAGGAGATTCTGGCTTTTTCCTATGGAACTGCCGTTACGGATCCGCCGCCTTTTTTTGATGCACGTCTGCCCGCCCCTCCATTTCTCATGTTCGATCGGATTACGCTGATCGAAACCGACGGCAAAGGGGGAAAGATGGTTGCCGAGCTGGATATTCGTCTGGATGCCTGGTATTTTCAATGCCACATGCCGGGTGATCCGGTGCAGCCGGGATGTCTTGGCGTGGATGCAATCTGGCAGCTGCTGGGTTTTTATTGCGTCTGGCGGGAGTCGCAGGGAGCCGGCCGGGCCCTGGGCTGTGCAGGTATATCCTTTAGAGGTCAGATCCGGCCATATAATAAAATGGTCCGCTATGAAATTGATGTTCGGCGATTGTTACGCTTGAAGGAATCCGGTTCGTCCGTTGTTGTCGGTGATGGTAGGATTTACGTGGATAATGAACTCATTGCCACGGTTGAGCAGGCCCGTGTAGGGGTTTTCAAAGACATCATTTATAGAGACTACCCCAGAAAATCAAAGAATTCCATAGGCGGGATACTGCAGCGTTAGAGAAGAAACCTGTACGTTGTTTTTACAGGCAAAAAAATATTGAAAATCGTTCCCGATTGAAGCTATGATCTCTCGGTTTTTTTATAACTTTTCTGGCAGGGAGAGTTTTTGAACATTGTTAAAAGAACGGCTCTTTATTTGGCCCGTAAGAAATATTGCAAAACCGCTATTGAGGATCAAGCCGATCTGAAGGCCATTCGGGAGAAGCCTACGCCCTCAATGATCGCCGGCCTGATCATGATCGGGTTCAGTTACATCATCGGGTTGCCGGCTGTCGTTGCCATGGGCATCATCGCCGTCTGGGCAAAAAAACCGCTGGTGGCTGTCATCGGTGGCCCGTTGATTTACGCGATCTCCACGATTATCTTCATCATCGGCATCAGGATGGCAGGGAAAACGTATGTTCATGTTTTTTGCCGATGGATGGTACGGGTTGTGCTGGAGAAAATTCTTGGCGATGATGTCCGGATGCTTTCTGAATCCGGTTCAAGTGACAAAGGATGTTAACCTGCGGCGTTACAACGCTGATTAAACATATTGAGGTGGTGCATGAGGACAATAGAAGAAACAATTAGTGAACTGAAAGTAAAAATCATTGAGACGCTGGGGTTGCTGGATGTCGCCCCTGAAGACATTAAGGATGATGAACCACTGGTTGGCGGCGATACGGGTATTGATTCCATCGATGTGCTCGAACTGGTCATGATGATTGAAAAGGATTATGGGGTTAAAATAGAGAGCAAGGAACTGGGCGCCAAAGTGTTTGCTTCCGTCCGGGCACTGGCAACTTACCTTCTGCAGGCAAAGAAGGCGAATGCTTAACCATCGATACAGACGATTGACTTAGTCGTTCGCTTCTATAGAGAGCCTGATGATTTCATGAAGAAAGTACTGCTTATTTCCGCCAATAGGATGAAAAAACCCTATCCGGTTTATCCGCTGGGGTTGGATTATGTGGTTGGCGTTTTGAATGCCCGGTATGAAACAAAAATTCTGGATGTGAATGAATTATCCTCTCTCGAAAAACTCGGGGAGCAGGTGCGTTCTTACACGCCCGATTATATCGGACTTTCAATTCGCAATATTGACAACACAGATACGATCAACAGCAAGGGTTTTCTATCCGACTATCAGCAACTGGTGGATGTGATCAGACGCAATTCTCAAGCCCCTTTGATTCTGGGGGGCAGCGGCTATACGGTTTTCCCCCTCGAATTTATCCATGCGCTGGATGCGGATTACGGTATTGCCGGAGAAGGAGAACGGTTTCCCGAACTGCTGGCAGCCCTGGAAGATAAAACCGATGTCACAGCCATTTCCGGCATCGTCACCAGACAGTCTACCTCCGTTGCTTATAGGGCATGGGACGGTTCCATGCACAGGACGTTTGATCCGGAGTCCACACACACGAAATATTACCTGTCCTACGGCGGCATGCTTAATTTGCAGACAAAAAGAGGTTGTCCGTTTCGTTGCAGCTACTGCACCTATCCTCATATTGAAGGCAGCCGGATGCGCTTTTTTGAGCCGAAGGAAATTGCAAGACAGGCCTGCGAACTGCAGAAAGCCGGCGCAAAATATATTTTTATGACGGATTCCGCTTTCAACGCCAGCTACGACCACAGTCTGCTGGTGGCTGAAGCGTTTAAGAATGCCGGTGTCTCTGTTCCGTGGGGAGGGTTTTTCGCGCCTACAGATCCCCCGGATGATTATTATCAAAAGCTCGCGGATGCGGGACTGACGCATGTGGAATTCGGTACCGAGTCCATGTGCGACAGGATGCTTCATACCCTGCAAAAACCATTTGTTGCTTCCGATGTTTTTCGGGCTCATCAAAAAGCCTTGGAGGCCGGTTTATTTATCGCCCATTATTTTATGCTGGGAGGCCCGGGCGAGAATGAAGAGACGCTCCAGGAAACATTAAACAGTGTTGATCAACTGGAAAAGGCGGTTTTTTTCTTTTTTTGCGGTATCCGCATTTATCCGCACACGGTCCTGTATGAGACGGCTGTTCATGAAGGTCAGATCAGCCCGTCGCAGAACCTCATTGAACCGGTCTTTTACCGGTCCCGATTTATTTCCGATGTCGATATTGTGAAAAAAGTGGAGGCGCATGCCGATGGCCGGGTGAACTGGCTGATCGGTGCGGGGGAGAGCAAGGCCACCCGAATATTGCCCCGACTTTATGAGAAGGGGCATACAGGCCCCTTATGGGAATATTTGATCTGATGGCGTCGTAAAAGGTCAGATGCTGCGTTGCTCTTCATTTTCAGTCGTTGCGGCGTATAAAAAATACGCCTCACTCCTTCGAACTTGCGCGCCTTGCCTCTGAAACTCGTGTGCCCCTCAGGGTATTTTAAAACGCCACGCTAATTCGGCAGAATATCGGTATTCAATAATCTATGATTATGAAAGATCAAAAGGCAGCTTTGAGTCCCGCCCATATCACGGGAATTGTTCTGCTGATTGCCGCCGCGGGCGCCTTTTTTATTCAGCCGTTTCTGTCCTTAGCACTCTTGCTTTTTTATATTGTCTTGTGCGTGGGAGCCTGTTTTTATCCTCAAACGAACTTCTTGGGGCCTGTGATTCATCGGGGCAATTCAGGGGGAAAATATGTGGCAATTACCTTTGACGACGGTCCTTCTGAAACCACTACGATGAAGATTCTTGAATTGCTTGACCGCTATTCGGTGCGGGCAACCTTTTTTGTGTCTGGTTTCAATGCCTCGCAATATCCGGCTCTGATTGATGAGATCATTCGGAGGGGCCATAGCATAGGCAATCATTCTATGCATCATGATCCCTTCGTTATGTTGAGAAGCTACCCTGTGCTTTATCGTGAAGTTTATGAAGCACAGACGGTGTTGCGTAAAATGGGGATAGACGCGCTGGCTTTTCGTCCACCTGTCGGGATCATCAATCCTAAACTGCCGTCGATCCTTGACCGGTTGGGTTTGTTTTGCGTCACTTTCAACCGCCGGGGGATGGATGCGGGGAATCTTCGTGTTAAAAATCTGTCTGCGAGAATTTTGAAAAAACTGAAAGAGGACGATATTATTCTTCTACATGACAAAACGCCGCGACGCAACAAGGATCATCACGTTTTATTTGAAGAAATAGAGAATCTTCTAATGGGAATTCAGGAAAGGGGCTTTTGTGTTGTCCCCTTGTCCGAGCTGATTGGCAGGGAAATAATGACTATAAAATCAAATATATGAACGATATTTGTCCAATAATTTTTTTCAATAGACCGACGGGAATAATTTTGATTGACAAATTATCCAATAATATATGAATAAATAAGCTTAACCGAAGTACGTAAATTGTAAACGGACGGAGGATTTATTCTTTGATTGATCGATGGAATCTGCCCAGTGAGGTCAGGCGCACTGCACCCAATGCGCTGGAAGCGCGGGTTTTTGTTCCTGAAAACTCTGTCTGGTTTCCCGGACATTTTCCGGGAGAGCCGATTTTACCGGGCATTGCGGTGGTTCACGCCGTTTATGAAATCATCCAGCGGGATGCACAAAGCAGAGACACGAGTTTGCATATTTCACACCTGAAAAGAATCAGGTTTACGAGTCCTGTCCGCCCGGGTGACACGTTGTTGATCAGTATAACCAGCGAAGTTGCAAGTACCGAAGTGCATTATATTTTTAAAGCAACCGTCGGAGATAATGCGGTCAGCAGCGGTCTTGTGGCTATGGCAAAAATGTAAGATAAAAAGCTGAAAAGGAGGATGGGAATGCCTGAAAGTACCGAATCAAAGGGCATTGTGCGGCGTGTGGCGGAAATCATCATAGAGGAACTTAAACTGGAAGATGTCACTCCGGACACATTCAAGCCGGATATGGATCTGGTGGACGAACTGGGCATTGACAGTATGGATCTGGCAACCATTGCCCTGGTTTTGCAGGATGAATACAAAATTGTCATTGATGAAGATGATTATCCCCGGTTAAAAACCGTGCGATTGATTTGCGCGTATATAGAGGAGAAACTTGCCGCGAAACAATAACGCGGGCGTTGAAGGATTGGAATGACCATCGAAAACCATACATCCGCGATTTCAGAAAGAATGAGATTTTCAGACCTGTTAGCCATTCCGGAAGTCAGGACTCGATGGGAGAAGGTGCGAAAATATTTTTTTCTCCGTGAATCGACCTACGACATGAGCAACCGCTGTAACATCCGCTGTGACGGTTGTTACTATTACGAAGGCGACAAGCAGTTTGCCGCCGAAAATCTCAATGTTGAAGACTGGCGGCAGATGATGAGAGCCGAAAAGGTACGGGGCATCACCTATGTTGTCCTGGCAGGGGCAGAACCGTCGCTCGTTCCGGAACTGCTCGAGGCATGTTACGCCGAGATGCCGCTGGGGTGCATTGCGACCAACGGTTTTAAAAAGATTCCGGAATTGGTCGGCTATAAGATTCATATCTCCGTCTGGGGGAATGATGAAACCAGTCTCCGGGTGCGCCGGGCGAAAAATCTTCTTATGCGGCAGATTGAAAATTATGCCAACGATCCACGGGCTGTTTTTGTTTATACCTTCACACGTGACAACATTGATGAAGTGTTCGATGTGGCTGCTCGGCTGGCTGACGCCGGATGCCGGATGACATTTAACGTTTTTTCTTCACCCGTAGGATATCAGGGACCCCTGAGACACAATCAAGAGTCGCTGCAGCTCACCCGTGAGGCGATGATTGATCTTTTGAACCGGTATCCAAAGCACGTTCTTTTTTCGGTGTATAATGCCGTTGCGCACACGTCGCCTGCGGGATTGCATGAATTGTACGAGTGTTCCTACCCCAGGTGCAATCCGTCGCAGGACATCGGACTGGGCCGTTCCTTTCGTCAATACAGGACGGACTTAAACTGGGATCGATCGGTGGCCTGCTGTGTCCCGGACACGGATTGTGCCGACTGCCGGCATTATGCGGCCGGTTCAGCTGTGGTTACGGCGCGCCTGTATCGCCATGTCAATGATCCGGACACATTCAAATCCTGGTTGGACTATGTAGACACCTATCTGGCTGTTTGGGTGACGGGATATGAAAAGGGTGAGAATCTCTGTGAAAGAATCATTCATCCGCCGGTGAAGGGGTAGAGAATGCAAGTTCGCAATGGTATAGAAACAAAAGGTCTTCAATCATGAAAACGGTAAGTTCCCTGCTGGATCCTCTCTGGTATGAACGCTACAAACGGATATCCAATCTCAATATCCGCAGTTCAATATATGATGTGACCAACCGCTGCAATCTTCGCTGCAAGGGATGCTTCTTTTTTTCTTCCGGGGAACATCATGTACAGGAAGAAACCGATTTGAAAAAGTGGGAGGCGTTTATTGATCGGGAAAAAGCCCGAGGCGTGAACCTGGCGATTCTGATCGGGGGAGAACCGACCCTGTGCATGGACCGTGTCGAAGCCTTTTACAAACGGATTCCTTCGTATTGCGCGACGAATGGTCTGATTAAAGTGCCGCGCGATAGGTTTCCTGACATGATGGTAGGGATTTCTCTGTGGGGCGGCGGCGAAGACGAAAAAATTCTTCGTGGCAAAGACACGTTTGCCATATCCAGCAGAAATTATGAAGGGGATCCTTATACTTACTATCTTTACACCGTGACTCCCAAACAGGTGGGGAGAATTGAGCCGGTCATCAAACGAATTGCAGATGTCGGATTGAAAGTGCATCTGCAGCTTTTATCCAATGATGAGGGAGTTGACGGATTTCACTGGCATGAGGGTGAGCTTCGTGACCTGCGGGTGGAGATGGACGAGATGCTGGAGAGATATCCGCAGACAGTCATTTCCAGCAAATATTATCATGAAGTGATTACTACAGGCATGATGCTGGGTCGCCGCTTTGGATGGCGTGAATGTCCGTCGGTGACCGAATCGCTCGATAACCGGCAGCCACCCGTACGCCGGCTGATTCATTTTTATCGCTGGGCGGCCGACTTGAAGACGGTTCATCGCTGCTGCACGTCCGCCACACGCGATTGCGCCACCTGCAAGGACGGAGCGGCGCACATGAGCTGGATCATGGTGAATAAGCGTGATCATATCATCAGTACGCGGGATCTGCAGAACTGGATCGAAGTGTACGAGATGTTTGCCAAGCTCTACCGATTGATTCCATGGTAGACAGAGACTGAGGTTAAAGGAACAAGGATCAAGATTAAAGGTAAAAATAAATAGATTCAGTTCCGTATTGTCCTCCGCCGGCGGAGGTGGCACATAGTGCCGGAGGTGCTTGTTGTAGGGATTGCTCCCCGAGCAATCCGAAGCGGCGCATTTGGCAAACGCGCCCTACATTGTGAATAACCTTCCCCTCCAAAAGGGGACAGGAAACAAGATACAATGCTGTAGGCTGCTAGCCTTTAGACAGTTTTGCCTCCCTCAAAGACATTCTTTGTTGTCTTTAAAAATCAAAAAATTATAATTGATATTTTTGGCAAGCTCTTGCATGATAAAAACTTAATGCTGCGGGGTTGATTTGCGGCGATAATATGAAAAAATAAGGTGCATGCGACGTGTTAAAAAAAACGTTTATACTGGGCTATGATGCTGTATCTCCCCTGGGAACGGACATGGAAATTCAGTGGCGGCAAGCTGTTCAGGGTGAAAGCGGTATCGGGCCGCTGTCGAGATTTCCGCTGAAAGACGATTTCCCCGTGCGTGTGGCCGGTCAGTTGGGCGAACTGGATATTCGGCCTTATCCGTTTTTGCAGCCCCGTGAAATGGCACACTGGACGTCACCGATATATCCCTACGCCCTTCTGGTGGTTCACCGTGCGTTGAAGATGAGCGGCCTGGAAATAACAGCAGATATCGCGCCGCGTGTGGCCGTCACGTTCAGTTCCGCCGTCGGTGGCATGGATGCGGTTTTAAAAGCGGACCGCCAGATGATTGCCCAGAATAAAATGCCGCATCCCTTTGCCAATCCCAATTCCTGCATTAACATGGTTGGCGGCAAGGTTTCCATTCTGACCGGGGCCACCGGTCCCATCAGTTCCACGATCACGGCCTGTGCCACGGGTGTAACCTCCATGATTATCGGGGATATGATGCTTAAACTTGGTCTGGCGGATGTGGTCATTGCCGGAGCGGTGGATTGTCCGTTGGTGGAACCCATTCTTGCCGGTTTTGTTACCATGAACGGCGCTTATCGTCCGAAAGAAGGACAACCCGAAGATCCCCCCGAAAAGACCAGCCGGCCTTTCTCGGCCAACCGCAGGGGGTTTGTGGTGTCCGAAGGGGCCGGTTGTATCATTCTGGCAACAGATGAATTTACGCGTGCCCACGGACTTGAAGCAAAGATTGAAATGGCCGGTTCGGCAATGACGTCGGATGCCAGCCATTTTGTGGCGCCCAATCTTGCAACCGTGCAAAGATGCATTGAACTTGCGATTGCCGGTGCCGGTCTGAAGCCTGAAGATGTTGATGCTGTCAATGCTCATGCGACTTCAACAAAAATCGGGGACAAAGTGGAAGCAGATGCACTTGTCAATGTATTCGGCAGTAAAACGCCGCCCACGTCAGCCAATAAATCGCAGCTGGGTCACGCGATGGGAGCGTCATCCGCCATCGAGACGATCCTGGCCATGCAGGGAATGCTGCAAAGTACCCTGCTGCCAACCATTAACTTTAAACCGGATCCGGCAATTACCCTTGATTGTGTCCCGGAAGGCCCCCGGATTCTGC
This sequence comes from Deltaproteobacteria bacterium ADurb.Bin151, assembly GCA_002070455.1. Lineage (GTDB taxonomy): Bacteria > Desulfobacterota > Syntrophia > Syntrophales > Smithellaceae > UBA8904. Next base: position 16,268 of record MWDG01000011.1, on the reverse strand, counting down.
AGCAGGAATTTGTTCTGAAAAATGCCTTTGGCTTTGGCGGTTGCAATTCCTGTTTGATCTTAAGGCGCATAGCCTAATGAACGGAAAGTAGATTATGAAAGCTCCCCAAAATCGCAGGGTATTTGTTGTCGGTTACGGCGCGGCGACCCCGCTGGGCAGTACGTTTGCAAAAACCTGGCAGAGGGCTGTAAAAGGCGAGGCGGGTTTTCGGAAGGTGACGCGCTGCAGGGTCGAATCAGCCTGCGATATTGTCGGCGAGATCCCTGACTGGTTTCCCCTTGAACTTGATTTTACTGACGCGAAGGAAGTGTATAACTGGAACGCGTCGTTCGTGATTCTGACAATGGAGGTCTGCAGAGCGGCACTGGAGGATGCAGGTATTGTCATGGATGATCGCATCGCGCCGAGAATGGCCTGCCTGGTCGGATCAGCGCTCAACGGGACGGATGCGTTTCGTGTGGCCATGCACGATCTGGAGCACCGGGGGCCGCTGCGGGTCAGTCCTTATCTGCTGCCCAATTTATGCGCCAATCTGCCTTCGGGGAAGGCCGGCATGCTTCTTAAATTCACCGGTCCGATCTTTTCACCGCAGGGTGCCTGCGCCTCCGGCAATCATGCCATCGGGATCGGTGCCCGTATGATTCGTGACGGGGATTGTGATTTTGTCGTGGCGGGAGGGGCGGATGCGCCGATTCTTCCGGAGCTGATTCACGGGTTTGCCAATATGAATGCCACGATAAAGGTTCACCAAGGCGACCGCGCCTACAGCGATTATGCGCAGGTGTCCCGTCCTTTCAGTATCGACCGGAAGGGTTTTGTCCTTTCAGAAGGCGCGGGGGTCGTTGTTCTAGCGGCGGAAGAGGTCATCAAAACCCACGGGTTGACGCCACGTGCCGAGGTTCTGGGTGTAGGCTGGACATCTGATGCATATCATTACACGAGTCCCAATCCGCACACCATTATCCGGGCGATCAGGGAAACCATTGAGGATGCCGGGATCAAGCCGGAGGATATCCAGTACATCAATGCCCACGGTACATCCACGGCCAAGGGAGACAAGACGGAAATCAAATGTCTTCGGGACGTATTCGGCAAAAACATTGAAAAAATTCCCGTGTCTTCCAATAAGTCACAGATGGGCCATACCCTGGGGGCTACGGCCGCCATTGAAGCGGCCCTGACGATTGAAGGAATGCGGGAGGGTGTTATTCTTCCAACAATCAATCATATTCCGGACCCGGAATTTTCCGATATTGACGTCGTGCCGAACATTACCCGCAGGCAGAAATATGAAATGGCGCTGTCCAACGCGTTTGGCTTTGGCGGAACGAACTGCTGCGTGATTTTTCGAGGAGTGTAAAATGAAACCAAAACCCTTTGTGCCCGAGATGTACAAAAACGACGAAAAGTATGTCCGGGATCAAACCACTGGGCTGATCTGGCATCGGACGGTGCACAGAACACTCTATGCCGATACCGACCGATCCCAGGTCGTCTATCATTCCAATTATCTGCGCTACTTTGAGTTCGGCCGCACCTCGCTGATGCGCGATGTGGCTTACCCGTACAGGGAAATCGAAGAAAGCGGCTATGTCTATCCCATTATAGATCTGGGAATCACCTTTTATCAGTCGCTTTATTACGATGACCTGATGTATATTCATACAAGACCGGTTCATCTGGAACGCGTGCGGCTGCAGTTTGATTATGTCATCACCCATGCGGAAAAAGGCCACATCATTTGCATCGGATACACAAAACACTGCGCAGCCAATTCCGCGGGAATGCCGGTAGGGGTGGATCCGAAAACGGTTAAGTTATGGCAGACCTTTCCGGACAAACTATGAGCAGACTTTTTCCGGTAAAGCTGGAAATAGCCCCGTACCTTCGGGATCATAGTTTTGACGGGAGGGCCGTTTTCCCTGCTGTGGAGGCCCTGATTACTCTGGCAAAATCTGTGAAAAGCCATTACCCTCAGGCTGTGCTCCAAGACCAGAGATCGGCTCTTTTTCCCAGGCCATTGTTTGTTGAGACGGCAGATAGAAGCCTGGATGCGCAAATCGAAATTGATGAGTCGGCGGACGGCATCCATGCATCACTTCAAACATCCGTTAAAATCCACAATACCGCTATCAGCAGGACGCTTGACCATGCAAGAGTGACGTTTGCCGGAGAGGCGGTTTTACCCGGTGCCACCATGTCCTTCAGAACAGCCCGTAAAATGGAAAACCGCTGCATTCAAATTCCTGCAACGTCGATTTACCGCGAATTGGTTCCCTTTGGTGAATCCTACCAAAACATTACCGGAGATCTTTCGGTTTCGGAAGAAGGCGCGCTGGCCGATATTCAGGGTGGTAGTGCAGCAGCGGATGATGCCATACTCGGGTCACCTTTCGTCCTGGATGCCGCGATGCACGCGGCCTGTGTATGGGGACAGCGATTTGCCGACATGGTTCCCTTTCCGGTCGGCTTTGACCGGAGGATAATTTATAAGACGACACAAAAGGGCGGGGCGTATTGCGCCCGGGTCAATCCGGTGAAAGTGGAACGGGAGGTGTTGACGTTTGATGTCTGGATTTTTGATCCGGACGGACGGATCCATGAAACCGTAAGCGGTTTACGGATGCGTGACATTACCGGTGGCCGCATGCGACCGCCGGCATGGATTAAGGATGGAATATGTTAAAAGTCATCCTGATATACCTTCTGGCATACCTGGCCGGTTCGGTGAATTTTGCCGTTTTGTTTTTCAAATTAGCGGGCAGGGAGGATCCGCGGTCTAGTTTCAGCGGGAATGCGGGAACGACCAATGTCTATCGTCAGGCGGGCATGTTATGGGCCTTGCTGATTCTGACGCTGGATATCGGCCGCGCGATTGCTGTTGCTGCCGTTGCACGTCATTGTATCGCCGCGGAGGGCGGGTGGCTGATCTGGACCGGATTTTTTCTGATCCTGGGAAACAGTTTTCCCTGTTTTCACGGATTTCGCGGGGGGAAAGGGGTGGCCAGTTATTTGGGTTTTACAGCTCTGATCGTCCCTTGTGCGGCCCTTCTTGCGGCGATGGCCTGGGTTTTGGTTTACGGGGTGATACGTATACCGTTTGTCGCTTCATTTTTTATGGTTGCCGTATTGTCCATTGGACAATCCCGTGCTTTTCAATGGGCGACGGTTGCCATTGCTGCCGCTGCGGCAACTTTTGTACTGATTATCTTCAATCATCGGTTCAATATCAGGCAATACCTCAAAGACAGACGATTCCACGCCAAGGAGCAATAAAAAGAAGCTACAAAACGAGTTTTATGGCCTGGTGTGCTTTCAGCGCTTCATATAAATTCGTGCGATGGGATTCACTCTCCACTGTGAGTTCAACATTCATGGAAAAATATTTAGCCGTTTCACTTTGACGTGATGGGGTGATACGGCATTGGCGGTCCCGGATAATTTCGTAAACAGCGCATTTCATTTTGTTCCGGTCCGTGCCGATGATTTTGTAAGTCCACAAACAGGGATATTCCAGTTGAAGTTTTTGCTTTTTGTTTTCAGGCATGGATGGATATCTGTTTTCTTCATTGTATTGTTTTTTCACTTTCAGGGTGCAGCTTAATCCTGAAAGCATCAAAATTAGTTCAACAGGTAGTAAATTATCGGGAAAAATGAGTATAGTCAAGAACTTTCGAGCCAAGTGAATCATTTATAGATTTTTAATGAAATCAGCAATTCGCTTTGACAAGGTGTGGTGACTCTGGTAAAAAATTTATTGATTGATTTATAATAGTTTTAACATGAACGTTTTACCAAAGGCAAAAGCCATTATTGCCGGAAGACCATACAAGGTTGTCGAGGATGTCATGAAGATCAAAGGGATCAAAAGTAAAACATTTCGTGCCATCAGGGAGTTTATTGTTGTTAAATGAATGAACACAAAATTTAAAGGAGGGTAGGTTTATGAAAAAAGTTTTGATTTTTGCGTGTGCATTTGTTTTTGTTGCTACAATGGCGATGGCTGCCGGCCCCGATAAATATCAGGTGACGGGGCCTGTTCAGGAAATTAAAGGGGATGTGATTATTGTAAAAAAAGGTAAAGACAATTGGGAAGTTGCCAAAGATGCCGCAACCAAGATTACCGGTGATCTGAAAGTCGGCTCCAAAGTTACGATCGAATACAAGATGACCGCGACGAAAATTGAAGTTAAGGACGACAAAAAGGCCGAAAAGAAAGCAGACGCCAAGAAGAAGTAATCCGAAATTCAGAAAACGTGGCGGTTTCTCCGGGTGATAAAATCGGAGAAGCCGCCAGGGGTCCTTTTCACAATGCCGGGCACAAAGTGATTGAGTGTGGATTTCAATGCAAACAGTCAGTCTGCAGCGTCGCGCAAAAATTTCCTTTGTGTCCATTTTTGCCGATATTTACAAAAATCATTCGTTGATTGATCAATCACTTCATCCCCGTGAGAACGAAGATTTCACATGATGAGGAGCATGGAAGATGGAAACTTTTGCTGTAGGGATTGTTTTGTTTGTAATGATTATAACGGTAATTTCTATAGCCATTTTTGTTGTACTGGCACGCTGGGTATTCCGGATAAACGTTATTGTGGACTATCTTGAAGCCATAAACGACAAACTCAATTCCCTAACATCCGTAAATGCCAAATCCCCGGCAAGTGATCCGGATATTGAAATTCGCAATAGCACACCAAAGGATGATGAATCGTTAAAAAATGATTTTCCAAAATAATTATTCTGATTTCCCGCCGTTTGACAAATAGAAAACCATCATTAGACTTTTATAAGAGTGTTTTATTCAGGATACGACCATCTGAGATTCTGGTAAAGGGTGACAATCCTGGTGTTTTATTGATGCAGGATTTTTCCCTTCGATAGGTCAGATTGTAAAAATCTTAAATGCAATTCCAGGAATTGTCAAAATGAAGATTAAAAGAATAATTTTATTTATCATTACAACGGTGTTGATGTGTGCCTGCCAGAGCGGCAATTCGCAATCCACGGAGGTTAATAAAAGAATGATAAACATGAAAAATACAAAAAATACGGTTGTGGCCACACTGGCCGGCGGATGCTTCTGGTGTGTGGCGTCCGATATGAAAAAACTGCCGGGCGTGGTGAAGGTTGTTTCCGGGTATGCCGGCGGTACCGGGAAAGATCCTACATACGAAACCTATTCGGATCAGGGATTCATTGAAGCTGTACAGGTCTATTATGATCCGCAGCAGGTGACTTACGAAATAGTGCTGGAATACTTTTTGAAACATATCGATCCAACGGATGCAGGCGGCCAGTTTGCGGACCGGGGACCGTCATACCGCAGCGCCATTTTCTATGCCGACGATCGGGAGAAAACGATCGCTTCGCAGGCTCTGCAGGCCATTGCCGGTTCGGGGAAGTTTGACAAGCCGGTTGTGACGGAAATCAGAAAGTATACGAATTTTTATCCTGCAGAAGATTATCATCAGGATTATGGTGAAAAAAATCCATTGCGATACAAATATTATCGCAGCGGCTCGGGCCGTGAACGGTTTCTAAAGGAGGTTTGGGAAAAAGAACAAGCCGCGTCACCTTCGCAAGGGCAACCATACAGCCGGCCCGCCGACATGGAATTGAGGGAAAAACTGACCAGGCTGCAATATGAGGTAACGCAGAAAAGCTCAACGGAGCCGCCTTTCCTGAATGAATATGTGAACAATAAAAAAGAGGGCATTTATGTTGATGTCGTTTCCGGAGAACCGCTTTTCAGCTCACTGGATAAGTATGATTCAGGAACCGGATGGCCCAGTTTTACAAAACCTCTCGAGCCTGGAAATGTTGTGGAAAAAGAGGACCGGAGCTTGCCGTCCCCCAGAACAGAAGTGCGCAGTAAACATGCCGATTCTCATCTGGGGCATGTATTCCCGGATGGCCCGGGGCCGGCGGGAACGCGATACTGCATGAATTCCGCTTCAATGCGTTTCATTCCGAAAGAAAATCTGGAGCGGGAAGGATACGGAAAGTATCTGAAACTGTTTCAATCGGGAAGATAGAATCAGGAGTCCGTTGGAAATACTGACGGAGAATGTTCCAGATCCAGCAGCATCAGTTTGAGATCGGATAATTTGTTCATTTTTTTCTGTACGAGCGGAGAATCCTGCTCCTGCTGCAGTTCGTCATCCGTGATGTATTGATAAATGACCCCGATGATGTTCCGGATACGGAGGAGAAATTTTTCCGCGCTGATATTCCCATAGGCGATATGATAAACAGAAATGTTATCGGCAATTAATTTTTCTGTTTCGTTGCACGCTTGCTTCAGCCATTCCAGGGTCATGCGGCAAATCTGCGGTGTGATCGCGGGGGTAAAATCCCAGAGAGTAAGTGCCACCGTGTATTTTATAAAAGGAATGTTGCTTCTGCACAATACCAGGTTTTCATACCGGGCGATGACCATATTGATCGTGATCAGCAGATTTTGAAAAGTGTCTTCGATCTTGTTTCCTGCAGCGAGGGGTTCATCCCTTAACCAGCCGATGCTGCGGAATACCCGAATGCTGATGTTTTTGAAAATACGGTGTATTCCGGGGATGACCGCGTCGTTGCTTTTTCCCTCCGGAATAATCCCCTCGGACAGCAGTTCGGACAGGCATAATGTGTAACCAAACATATAAAGAGAGCTCAGGGTTTTTCCTGTTGCCGAGGCTGTCATGTTCTTCAGAAAAGCATCATTGGCTTTCGTAAGCTGATCCAGCAGATCCTGCTTTTGGATGTTATGCCTGTCCAGTGGTTTTGCCTCGCGGAGGTATTTTAAATATTTGATGCATCTGCCGAAATGCAGTACGCCGATTTCGTGCCAGATGTCACTTTTTGGTTCGCAATAATTCACAATAAAGCTTCCTTCCGCCTCCGCACGCTCGAAAGCCAGCTGGGCGGAAAGAAAATCCGATTGTGTTTGCGCGATGTTCGAGTAGATCAGCATTCGCATTAATCTGGCCACGAGATTGAGCGGACTGGTAAGAAGCAGGTTGGCAAGGACCGCATCCGCTTCGTATGGCATCAGACGCGCGCGCAGAACTTTGGCGATTTCCGTCAGGAGCAGGGCGCTTTGCGGAAATCGATGCATGGCTTTGATTGCCCCGAAAAAGCAATAGCCTGCCTGTTCAGGGAAAAGCAGCGTCATTTTAAAGTCTTCGTAGGAAGGGTCAAAGATGGACCGGGGAAGCATTTTTTCTTCCAGCAGGCACGGGATATAGTCGAAATAGCTGTAAGACAGGAAGTTGCTCACTGCCCAGATGTCCCCGCTGTAGCCTGTTGAGCGGCGGGAATTCTTTGCATATAGTTCAAAGCCTGCCTTTACGGTGGCGTAAAGGGCGCACATATGGGCAAAATCAGTCAGGTAAATGCCCGATTCAGCATTCAGGCTGAATTCCAAAATTCGCTGAATCGTTAAATTGGCTTCCATCATGATGCCCGCGTGGATAATGATGATCAATTTTTTCTGGGGGGTGCTGTATTCGGACAACAACCAGCGTGCGCTCATCTGATGCGCGATGGCCATGACGTTGCGGATGGCTTCATTGTAAAGCCTGTGCTCTTCCATCGGTCCGGGCTTCTTGGCGGTCCTTAAATGGAAAGCTGTCGCGCCGATCATTTCGATGTTTCTTTTATGAAGGTGCTGTTCCAGGCGGAGATAAGTGATGCATGAGGAAAGTTCATTTTTTAGCCATACCACGTCGACAGGAAAAATGATGGAACCCTGTCCCTGCAGGTGAAATGCGATGGTTACGCCGGAGTTTTCCTGGAGGGTTTCAAACCGGTCTGCGGCAAAAATGGGCAGCTGCAAAAGCAGATCGTAATGCCAGTTCAATTCGGGATGTTTCTGAGCCAGCTTGAATGCCAGAATTCGCAGGAGTGCCCGCTTTTTTGGTGTGTTGATCACAAATTTTTTTTTAAGCCGGGTAATCATGGTGGCTTGCACTTCGGGAAGCGATAATTCCCTGGCGGTTACCTCAAGCTGCGCAATCAGTGCATTTACGGATAAATTGCCCGACAGGGTGTTCAGAACATCCGAAAAGGTCAGTCCTTCTGGAAGCTTATCTGAGAGATCGGTTTTGCCGTATTTTTCCAGAAATGCCACGAAAGCCGCTTCGCTGTCCGTTTCAATGATCGAATGATGAAAGGCGTATTTGATGATGCCGGGTATTGCGCGCCGTGAAATTTCCCGATCATTTTCCTTGAAATCGTAATAGCTTTCGACACTGGGAAATGCATGAAGCAGAGAGTTGATGCTCATGTTATTTTCAGGCATTTTTGTTTACTCTTTTGAATTGATTGATTTTGTTTTTTCTTCTTACACAAATCCGGCAGGGTTTCAACTGTAAAATTTTTTAAGTCACGCCCTGTCCATTCGGATGCTTAAGGATTGTGGAAGGATGTTCCGACAAAATATGAGAGGCAATTTGGTTGACATTGTCTATCGCTTTTTCCATGTTGATGGTTAATAGGCGACGGTTTTCCATGACAATTTTCCCGTTGATAATGCTTGTTTTTACATCCGCTCCGCGGGCGGCATAAACAAGCTGGGAGTAAGGATTGTAAAGGGGTGTCAGGTGGGGCTGATTCATGTCCAGGATGATGATGTCCGCAAGTTTCCCCGTCTCAATGGAACCGATCAGATTTTCCATGCCCAGAACCCGGGCGCCTCCCAATGTTGCCATTTTCAAAACAGATGGGGCATTCATAACGGTAGGATCAAGCGATATTACTTTATGAAGTTTTGCTGCTGCATCCATTTCCCTGAACATGTCCAGAGCATTGTTACTGGCGGAACCGTCCGTTCCCAATCCGACCCTGACGGCCTGTTTCAGCATTTGCGGTACAGGAGCGATCCCGGCGGCCAGTTTCATGGAACTGACCGGGTTATGGGAAACGCTTACGCCCAGATCGGCAAAGACCGTAATGTCTTCAGGATCAAGCCAGTTGCAATGAACCGCGATCGTTTGATCATCCAGCACACCCAGATCTAAAAGATGGTGAACCGGTTTCCTGCCGTAGCGTTTTTCGATCGTATCCGTTTCGTCTTTGTTTTCCAGAAGGTGGGTAAGATATAGTATCCCGGCCTCACGCGCCGCCGCCTTCACATTCTTCAGCGTTTTTGGTGAACAGGTATAGGGCGAATGGCAGAAGAAGGCCGGTGTGATCATCGGCGCGAAGGATTGCCAGCGCTCGACAAACCGGATTCCCGCAGACATCATCTTCTCGAACCGGGGATTGTCGGGCGTGGCAAAATCAGCAAATCCCTGGGAAACCACCGCACGCATACCGCAGAATTTCGCAGCTTCGGCGATCTGGTTTTCAAAGAAATACCCGTCGCAAAACGTTGTGGTTCCGGACAGGATCATTTCTGCCATTGCCAGGATTGCACCGTCGTAAACCATTTCCTTTGTGACGAAACGCGCTTCCATGGGGAAAATTTGATGATTAAGCCAGTCCATTAGGGGAAGGTCGTCTGCCAGCCCGCGGAAACAGACCATGGGCAGATGCGTGTGCGTGTTGATCAGTCCGGGCAAAACAAGATGGCCTTTCGCGTTGATGGTTTTGTGTGCCTGGATGCGGCAGTTGCTGCCCACCAGTGCAATGAGGTCTCCCTGTATGCCGATGGTGGCATTCTCCATGATTTCCATCTTGGCGGACATTGTCAGTAGCGTTCCGCCTTCAATCGATATGTCGAACTTTTCTGTTTCCATGACCGTTGCTCTTTCCATCCATTCGGTTCGGTTCTGCAGCCGATGCCGATACCGATACTGCTTTCCCGGCCCGTTATTAAAAATGAAATATAATATAAGAATACCACAGAAAAAAGGGGAAATTCAGGAAAAATTCCTTTCGATTTCCCCGTGCTTGGCAGTAAAAAAAGCGGGCTGAACGGATCAGGTGAAGGTTGCGTGAAAGTCGTTTGTCAATCTGACAGTGCCGGTTTCTTTATTTTTCGTCTTTCACAACCTTCAGGGTTGCCGTTTTCTCTCCCTGAATGTTGCAGTTTGCAGTAACTTCAAAAATATCATTGGGAACCGCGGGGATCTTGTAAGTGTAGACAAAGCCCTTCTTATCAGTCTGCGATTTGTAATCATTCTTTTCAACCAGCACGTTGTTTTTGCTGATTTTCACCTGGTTGATATAATGCAAGCCTGTAAAGGTGGAAGGATGAGTGACGGTGACGGTCAGTGTCTGTGTCTGCAAATTGTAAATCAGCGTGATATCGCGGGGAGGATCGGCAGCGGCATATTGTGGTGTTATCAGGCAGACCGCCAGGAAGAGAAAAACACAAACAAACACAAGACCCGAAAGATTTTTTTTCATTATTCATTCTCCTGATGCTGAATTTTTTATTTTACAGTGTACAGGGGCGATGTCACACTGTCCTTCTTCGTGCAGGTCGCCGTTACCTGAAAAGTGTCCTCTTCAATAGCGGGGATTTTATAGCTATAGGAGAATTTGTCCCCGGTTGGCTGCGATTCATACTTGTTGATGCTCACAACAGCACCGTTTTTCTTGATTTCGATAAATTTGATAAAATGAGAACCCTTCAGCATCGTGTCATGGGCGATGTTTACAACGAGTGTCTGTGTGCTTTTATTATAGGTCAACTGAAGGCTCTCGGGTGGTGAAGCATAACACGACGGCTGATAGCCGAAAACTACCGAAAAGAAAAGCAGTACAATAACCAATGACTGTGTCGATCCGATATTTTTTTTCATCTTTCTCCCTCCCTTTTATTATATGGCAACCGGAAAATGAATCCGGGAAAGGGACCTTTCCTTGTTTGTGCATTTAGAGAATAATTTCCTTATTCATCATCAGACAGGTCCCTTTTATCAATTTCAATGATGCTTTTGGAACATATAAAGCAAAAGATATGCCTAAATTTGAAATACGGCGGAATCCCTTGGCTGTCAAGGGATGCGATCTGGTAAAGATCTGTATGCGTCATCCCTGTTGCTCAAGATGATTGGTTCATTTTGATCTACTGATGGATGCCCGAATCCTGGAATGTCAAAGCCAGAGGACATCCAAAGCAAGCTAAAAAATGATTTAGCAATTGAAAAAAAAAGGATATTTTTATAGTATTTTCAAGTCAAATTCCAGGAGGTAGCCATGGACGCGTTAATTCTTGCACGTTTTCAATTCGCTCTGACCATAGGATTTCATTTTCTATTTCCGGCTATGACGCTCGGAACCGCACTGGTTATCCTCATTTCCGAAACGCTTTATCTAGTCAAGAAAGATGATGTTTATCGTAAGATCACGGATTTCCTTGCCAGACTGCTGGGGCTGATTTTTGTCATCGGTGCAGTAACCGGTATTGTCATGGAATTTTCCTTTGGCACCAACTGGTCTCAATATTCACGCATGGTGGGGGATATTTTTGGACCGATTCTGGCGGCCGAAGGTGTGATCGCCTTTTTTCTTGAGTCTGCTTTTATCGGTGTCCTGATTTTTGGTAGAAAAAGGGTCTCGCCGGGGGGTTACTGGACAGCGGCTCTGCTGGTTTTTCTCGGTGGGCATTTTTCGGCTTTCTGGATCATTGTGGCCAACTCCTGGATGCAGACACCTGCCGGATATGAAATCAACGCTGCGGGCAAGATTGTCCTCAGCAGCTTTTACGATGCGGTTTTCAATCCATCCACTGTTGCCAGATTTCTTCACACGGTGCTGGCCACCTGGATCACCGGAGCTGTCATGGTATCCGGCATTGCCGGCTACTATGTGGCCAAAGGCCTCCATGGAGAGACGGCCAGAACCATGCTGAAACTTGGGATCATTCTTTTTGCGGTTACACCGCTTTTACAGCTGGGAGCGGCCCATGGCCATGCAATCCAGGTCATTGATCTGCAGCCTGTGAAGGCCGCTGCCATGGAAGGGCATTTTGAGACCGCCCGGGGGGCGGACGTTTATGTGCTGGGTTATGTGGACGAGGCCAACGAAAAAACATACGGCCTATCCATCCCCGGAGGGTTGAGCTTTTTATATAACTTTGATTTTAATTCAGAGATAAAAGGATTGCGTGCCGTTCCCAAAGAAGAATGGCCGCCGGTGAATCTGGTGTTTCAGTCCTATCATATCATGGTCACGCTGGGTGGAATCTTCATCGGGCTGGGACTTCTGGGCGCCTGGCTGTTATGGACGGGAAAACTTTATAACGCAAAATGGTATTTGTGGTTGCTTCCGTTCCTGATCCCGCTGCCGCATCTGGCCCATGAAACGGGATGGATTACTGCCGAGGTTGGGCGCCAGCCCTGGATTATTTACGGCTTAATGAGAACGGCTGCGGCTTCGTCGGTGGTGGTCACAGCCGGTCAACTGATTTTCAGTCTGGTGATGTTTACGCTGGTCTATCTGCTTTTGTTTGTGATGTTTATTCTGCTGCTGGTCAGAATCATTAAACAGGGACCGGCAGCGTTGTAGCAAAAAGGACACTGCTGATCAAAAAGTGGGAGAATCGTGATGGAAGATATCCAGAATTTTCAAATCCTGTGGTTTGTGCTGATTTTTATATTGCTGCTCGGATACGCTCTTTTGGACGGATTTGACCTGGGCCTGGCAGTTCTTCTTCCGTTTCTTGGAAGAAACAAAGAAGAAAAGGATACGCTGATTGCCTCCATTGGTCCGGTATGGGACGGTAATGAAGTCTGGCTGGTCACAGGAGGCGGTGCGTTGTTCGCGGCCTTTCCCCACGCGTATGCCACGGCATTTTCGGGTTTTTATCCTGCCATGATGCTGGTTCTGCTGGCGCTGATTTTTCGCGGGGTATCCATGGAATTTCGCGTGAATGACCCGGTGCGTGCGGGCCTTTGGGAAAAAGCATTCATCATGGGGAGCGGCCTGGCGGCGCTGCTTTTTGGCGTGGCCCTTGGAAATATCATCTACGGTGTTCCCCTAGACGATAGAATGGAATACTCAGGAGACTTTCTTACGCTGCTTCGACCTGTCCCGCTGTTTTTTGGCGTCACCGGGTTTGCCGCCGTGCTCCTGCAGGGATCGACATGGGCCGTTCTGAAGACAGAAGGAGACGTGCAGAAGCGTGCTTTCAGGGCAGCAGGGATATTGACGGGTATCAATGCTGTCATGGCGGTGATTGCTTTTTCGATGCTTGCCGCTTTGTTTCCCCTTTTGTCCGGGAATGCTTTATTTTATCTTGCCGCCGTGATGACTATCGCAGGACTCACCGGATTGTTTTTTTTCGTTTCCAAAAAAAATGATGCAATGCCATTTTGGGCTTCATCTCTTTCTTTTACCGGTCTTTTTCTGGCTGCCGGGTCGGCTCAGTTTCCCAACCTGATCACCGCTTCAAACGATCACAATTTAAGCCTGACCATCTATAACAGCTCGACCGGTCTTTACACACTGCAGGTCATGGCTGTTATCGCTCTTGTGGGTATGCCGATTGTCATCGGTTATACCATTTTTGTTTATCGTTTATTTAAAGGGAAGGCGAAAGCGGACAATCACTATTAAAAATTATCAGTTAAAATGTCATTCCACGTTACAGTCTTCCCATCGACCTTTGGGATTCATGCATTGAATTACATTACATTCTGATTTGTTCCGAAGTTATTGATAAAATCGTATATCTCCTGATTGGAGCATATTTCGTAGTATTTTCTTGAGGTTTCTTTTGTCATGCGAAGAGTGTTCGGATCCATTTCAAAAACAGAAGCTTCCCGGATGATCAGCTGCTGGTAATTGCCGTTTAAAGTAGGGACCTTTCCGGTGTAAAACTTGATGTCTTTTGACTGTCCCTCTTTGAAGGAGACCTTTGTCAGGTTGATCTCGTTGGAGAGCTTCAGAAAGCCTTCCGCGCTCAATTCGATTCCATTGACATTATAGCGCAGGGAATAGTCATCGTTTGTATCTTCATTATCTTCTTCGGCATTTTTGAACACATATAGGTTATAAAAAGGATTCTGGTTCCTGATGTGTTTGCGAAGATATTTACTGCAGCCTGACAGACGGTCTGCAAGGTTGATGGCGGGTGAAATCATGATTTTGGAATCGCCGTCATAAAGGTAAGAAGGCGGTCCTGAACAGTAACATATGCCAATCCCAAGTTCCAGGATCGGAAGATTGTTTTCCTGATTTTTGATGTTATAGCGTTGAACGATTTGCAGCATCCTGATCGCCAGCCCACAGGCGCGTGCAACGCTATACCAGCCCTGCGGCGTGTCTTTGTGTTCGAAGATCGACAGGATAATGGCGTCTCCTTCAATAAAGACCTTTTCTGCCCGGTAATTCCAGAGAATCTCGGAAATCGGATCGAAAAAATTCAGGCTGAAGTGTGATGCGGGATTAAGGCCTCTGAGTCTCATGGTATGGCTGATATTGATTGACCCGCGGATGTCGGCTTTCAGGATGACGTGATTGATGACGGGCTTTTCTTCCTTTATGCGTTCCGCCGGCAGCAGAAATTCAAACAGCGTCTGATTTCCTTTTGATAATTGCAGGATTTTTTCTTCCGTGACAATGCTGATAGCTTCCATCGCATTTTTTAGCGTGAGAGCATTGTAAATATCCCGATGATACCGGGCAAACTCGATCAGGAAATTAAACAAGTGCACTTTTTTTTCGGCCACGGTGGCGGCTTTGATCCTTTTGATGGTCTGCTTGAGCGGGGCAAGAGGCAGAGTCCCGCCGCGTAGAGAGTTCTTTCGTTTCATTTCACGAATGATGGACCTTCTTGACCAGAAATCGACCAGGTATTCCCGGATATAACGCGGAGTCAAGGGCGGGCAGTAAATGCCGTATATCGATTTCATTTCATAAGCGGCCACAATCTGCTTGAGGATCCCTGTTTTATTAAATTCTCTGTAAAAGAAATCCAGAAGAATCTGCCTTTTTTCTTTCCTGTTGCGCAGTTCTTTGAGTCTTTCAGCGGGTGCTCCCCCGTCTCTGGCTCTTTCCAGGTGTTCCTGCGCGTCAAAACAATTGAACATCTGATGAATATTGCCGGTTTCCATGAGCCATTGGTCAAAATGATGATTTCCTTTATCCAGAGGGGATGAATCCGGCGTGTCAATATGGTGTTCTGATTCCTGCGGGCCTTCCTGCTTTATTCCGTGTTGTTGCAGATCCGTTTTACCAAACAGAGCATAGATCATCGATTGCACATTGCCGTATGTGTCAGGATCCTGGGATCGTTTGCCCAAAAGGATGTATTCTTCGATGAGAAAAAAATCATCGGAAGGATCATCGGTGTGAAGTATGGGGTTATTGAAAAAGACGCCGGGGAGAATTTTTTCTTCGTCAAAATGCGTTTCACGCATGTTACGCAGGTTGCGATTCTGTATATCCGTAAGCAAAAGAAACATTTCTTCCCCTGCCAGCCGGATAATGCGGCTCTGGTTCACTTTAATTTCGGCCAGTTTTTCTCTGGTTTTAAATTCTTCGTAATCGTCATGTTTGTCTGATAATTGATGGGCCCTGATCTGCTGCTCAAAATGGTCCACAATGTTCTTATACTGATTCCTGACTTCTTCCAGAAACAGTTTTGCCAGCGCAGCCTGCCCCAGATAATCGATCTGATGTTCGCCTTCGGATTTTGCCAGATTGATTCCATCCATCAAGACGTCCGTAGAGAGATTTCTCAAAACGTCTTTCTCGTTCTTACAGGACTCTTTTTTATAATCTCTGTAAAATTGCTCCGCGTGGCTATGCTTGATCATGACCAGCAGGGTTGTTTTTTTCAGAGCATTGCGGAGTTGAGGGCTGATGTGAACGTCAAAATGTATATTATCCACACCGAACGCAAGCCTGTCCAGAGAATAATCAATCAGATAAGACTTGAGAGGCAGGTTTTTTAGCGATGGCAGTTTTGAAAATGATGAAAAAAAATTCAGCATTGTATCCTTACAAATGGATGGTCGATTGTGCCTGCATTTACAAAGTATTTTATCCGATGATCCTGCCAGCGGATTTCCTCATGCATAAACCAGAGCGCCATTTGTTCAGAAGAAATTTACAAAAATGTTTTCATGATGCTGTGCCGGATGAGTGAATCATGATCACTTAAAACGCCGCCGCATGGATTTTCAGCATTTTATGAATACTAGCATAAAGCGGTTTGATTTTCAATTTTCCAATTTCGATATGTTGAAAAGCCGGGTCTGTAAGGGGATGATTGGTGAGGTCTTCTTCCGTCTGCGGATTTTTCTAATACTCACTTTGCAGAGTTCCCCGCGGCTTGCCGCGAGGGATGAATGCATGCCTTGCCGAGGGGGTTATAA
>MWDG01000010.1 GCA_002070455.1 Deltaproteobacteria bacterium ADurb.Bin151 | reverse complement strand
TCAGTCGGTAGAGCACATCCTTGGTAAGGATGAGGTCACCAGTTCAATCCTGGTCGTGGGCTCCAGTGAAGGAGAATTATGCGAAACAATATTATTTTAGCCTGCACGGAATGCAAGCAGAGAAATTATACGACAACAAAAAATAAGCGCACGATGCAAAACCGCCTGGAAATGAAAAAATACTGCAAGTTTTGCCGTGGACACAAACTGCACAGGGAAACAAAGTAGCGGAAACAGGCACAGGCCAGTAGCTCTAATGGATAGAGCGCCGGACTCCAAATCCGGATGCTGGGGGTTCAAGTCCCTCCTGGCCTGCCAGTTTTCCTTGAAAAAAGGGCTGAAGATATGGAAAAAATCAAATTGTTTGTGGATAAAGCAACGCAGTTTGTTTCTCAGGCTAAGGCCGAGTTGAAGAAAGTTACCTGGCCGACCAGGCAACAGACATTGGCTTCTACCGGCGTTGTTATGGTGATTGTTGCGATCACGGCTGTTTATCTGGGGGTCATTGACTTCATTCTCGCCAAACTCGTAAAGTTTATATTAGGTTAACTTCATGGCTTTTAAATGGTACGTCGTACATACTTATTCAGGATTCGAGAATAAGGTTAAATTGAGCCTTCAGGAAAGGATCGAACTTGCCGGTGCGCAGGATTCTTTTTCCGATATTCTTATCCCGGAAGAAGATGTCGTTGAACTGATATCCGGGGAGAAAAAAACATCAAAGCGAAAATTTTTCCCGGGGTACATTCTTGTACGCATGGAAATGAGCGATGAAAACTGGCATATCGTAAAAAACACACCCAAAGTGACCGGTTTTATAGGCAGCAAGGATAAACCTTCCCCGATTCCAGACAAAGACGTTGAGAATCTGAAGGTAAGAATTGACGAAGGAACACTGAAACCGAAGCCGAAGTTCAAGTTTGACGTTGGAGATCATGTAAAAATCATTGACGGACCTTTTACGAATTTTGACGGTGTTATTGACGAAGTCAGGCCCGAAAAAAGCAAGCTGCGGGTGATCGTCAGCATTTTTGGGAGACCGACGCCGGTGGAGCTGGATTTTATCCAGGTAACGCAGGGACAATAAAGATTAATGGATTTCAAGGCGCAGAGTTCAGGCCTAAAAAATTTTAGATCAGGTGATTGTTATGGCAAAAAAAGTTATTGCGAATATTAAATTGCAGATTAAAGCGGGAAAGGCAACGCCATCCCCTCCGATCGGACCTGCGCTGGGGCAGCACGGCGTGAACATTATGGAGTTTTGCAAAGCCTACAATGCTTTGACACAAAATCAGGAAGGCATGATCATTCCTGTCGTCATTACGGTTTATGCGGACCGGTCGTTCACGTTTATCACCAAAACGCCGCCGGCTTCTGTACTGCTTAAACAGGTCGCCAAAGTTGCCAAGGGTGCGGCGGATCCCAAAAGAGAAAAAGTGGGAAGTGTTACGTCCAAGCAGGTTCAGGAGATTGCGCAGTTAAAATTCAATGATTTGAACGCCGTCAATATAGAAGGCGCGGTCAAGATTATTGCCGGTACGGCAAGGTCAATGGGAATTGAAATCACAGGTTAATAAAAGAGGTTTTTTATCATGTTAAAAAGAGGCAAACGCATAACAGCCGCAAAAACGAAAGTTGAGCCAACCAAGCGCTATACGCTTAAAGAGGCTACAGAAATGATTGTATCAATGCCGGGTGCGAAATTTGACGAGACGGTGGACGCTGCTGTTCGTCTGGGAGTCAATCCGGCTCATGCCGATCAGATGGTTCGGGGCAGTGTCGTTCTTCCCAATGGTCTGGGGAAAACGGTGCGAGTGCTGGTTTTCGCCAAAGGCGATAAAGAAAAAGAGGCCTTGGAAGCCGGTGCGGATTTAGTCGGCAATGAAGAGATCATTGAAAAGATAAAAGGCGGTTGGCTGGAATTCGACCGTGTGATCGCAACACCGGACATGATGGGTTCCGTCGGTAAAATCGCCAAAATATTAGGTCCGAGAGGTTTAATGCCTAATCCGAAAGTCGGAACGGTTACCTTTGAGATTGCCAATGCCGTGAAAGAGCTCAAGGCAGGCAAAGTGGAATTCCGTGTGGAAAAAGCGGGTATCGTTCATTCTCCGGTGGGCAAGATGTCTTTTGGTGCAGAAAAATTGCGTGAAAACATCAATGCGCTTCTTGAAACCATTATCAAATTGAAACCCGCGTCCAGCAAAGGGACCTATATTAGAAGTATTTCGATATCCAGCACGATGGGTGCAGGTGTGAAAATTGATCCGCTGGATGTCAAGAGCGCGGGTTAAATTAAAGAGATTCACATTCGCGAAAGGTGGCTCAAACGGACCAGACGCGAATGAATGATAGTAGTAAAGGTCGAAGACAGCAGGTACGGAAGTTTAAACGGAAAATGGCCTGCCGAGACTCGTTAAGTTAAAATAATTACAGAAATTTCGGGGTAATCATTTTTCTTGAAAAACGGGGATCGGCATTTTCGTGGATCAACCGTTTTTACTCTGCATGCGGCTAAATTCTCCGGCCTCAAGTAAAAAAATAATTTTGAAAGGAGGCTGAACTATTGGATCGGAAAACGAAGGAACAGGTTGTCTCCGAACTACAGGAGAAACTCAAGCAGGCCAAGTTGGGTGTGCTGACCACTTTCAACGCGATGAACGTTGAAAAAATGGAATCGTTGAGAAACGCTTTGCGTAAAAACGATGCGGAATTAAAAGTTGTAAAAAACACTCTGTTGGGCATTGCTTCAAAAGACACAGACTTTGCAGTTTTATCGGATCATTTCAAATGGCCCGTCGCAGTGGTCTTAAGCTACAAAGATCCTGTGGCACCATCGAAGGCGCTGATCGAATTTGCCAAAAAAAATCCGGAACTGGAAATCAAAGTTGGTGTTTTAGACGGCAAAATGCTGACGAAACCCGATATTACCGCCCTGGCTGAATTGCCAAGCAAAGAAATTCTTTTGGGCAAACTGGTTTCCGTCATGGCTGCAGTGCCGACGTCGTTTGTAACCGTTCTCAGTGGTGTTCCCAGAAGTCTGGTGCAGGTGCTCAACGCCTATTGCGAGAAGAAAAAAACTTTAAACTAATCAATACATCATAAAAGAGGGATAGAAAAATGGCTGATCAAATAACGAAAGAAGATGTCATCAAATTTATTGAAAACATGAGCGTGCTGGAGCTCTCCGCTCTGGTGAAAGAACTGGAAGAAAAGTTTGGTGTTTCCGCCGCCGCTCCAATGATGGCCGCTGTGGCGGCTCCCGGTGCTGCGCCTGCTGCCGCTGCTGCTGAAGAGCAGACAGAATTCAACGCCATTCTGACCGGATTTGGCGCTGAAAAAATTCAGGTCATTAAAGTGGTCCGCGCAATAACAGGTTTAGGCCTGAAAGAAGCTAAAGATCTGGTGGAAGGTGTGCCCAAGGCGATTAAAGAAGGCGTTTCCAAAGATGAAGCGGCTGACATCAAAAAGAAGATTGAAGAAGTGGGCGGAACCGTCGAGATTAAGTAATCTCCCTGCCAATTTTATATTAAATTTAATGTAAGGATACTATGGGCGACTTTAGAAGAAATTTTGGCCGTGTAAAGCAAATACAGGACATACCCAATCTGATTGAGATTCAGACGAAATCTTACGAAAAATTCCTGCAGGCCGACGTGCCGCTGGCAAAAAGGCGGAACATCGGCCTGCAGGGTGCTTTCAAGAGCGTTTTCCCGATTTCGGATTTCAGCGGAAAGTGTTCTCTGGAATTTGTAAGCTATAAAATCGGGGATGTCCGGTATGATATGAGGGAGTGCATTCAGAAAGGCATGACCTATGCCGCTCCCTTGAAGATCGTGGTCAGGCTGGTGGTGTTTGACACCGACCGGCTTGCTGACGGCAGGAATCATCGTGAAGAAGCTGAGACCAAGCCGATCCGCGATATCAAAGAGCAGGAAATCTATTTTGGTGAGATACCGCTCATGACGGAAAACGGTACGTTTATCGTCAATGGTTCAGAACGCGTAATCGTCAGTCAGCTGCACCGGTCGCCGGGAATCTTTTTTGATCATGACAAAGGGAAAACCGTCGCTTCCGGCAAACTGATTTATTCGGCGCGCGTGATCCCCATTCGGGGGTCCTGGCTGGACCTGGAGTTTGATTCCAAGGATCTGCTCTACGTGAGGATCGACCGCCGCCGGAAAATGCCGGTCACAATTCTGCTGAAAGCCATGGGCAATTCTACGGAATTTATCCTGAATTATTTTTACAGTATTGAGAAGATCACACTTGAAGGCGAAAAAATTTATTTTGGGGTTGATGAATCGCTGTCCGGTCAGAAAGCGCCGGAAGACATCAAAGATCCGAAAAGCGAAGAGGTCATTGTTCGAAAAGGCCGTAAACTTACCAGGCCCCTGCTCAAGAAAGTCATGGACGCGGGTGTTAAACGCGTGGCCGTTAAAGAAGCCGATTTGACAGGGAAGATTCTTTCCTCGGATGTTCATGATCCGGCCACCGGAGAGATTCTTTTCAGGTGTAACGAAGAGCTGCCGCTAAACGGACTTGAAATTGCCCAGGAAAAGGGAGTCAAAGAGCTGAAATTCATCCACATTGATGAAGATCTGGACAATGCTTCCATTCGCGATACGCTGCTCATGGATCATATTGAATCCGCGGAAGACGCGATCATGGAGATCTACAGAAGGCTTCGTCCCAGCAATCCTCCTACTCCGGAAACCGCCGCGAAGTTTTTCAGCAGTCTCTTTTTTGAACCGGAAACTTACGATTTGTCGGATGTCGGCCGGGCGAAGATGAACTATAAGCTGCACCTGAATGTGCCAACGGATTTGACCGTCCTCAGAAACGAAGATATTCTGGCATCCGTCAAATATCTGATCGATTTGAAGAACGGCGTGGGTGAATGCAGCGTAGATGATATTGACCATCTGGGAAACCGCCGTGTTCGTTCCGTTGGCGAGCTCATTGAAAATCAGTATCGTATCGGTCTGGTTCGCATGGAAAGGGCCATTAAAGAAAAAATGAGCCTGCAGGATATCGAAACCATGATGCCGCACGATCTCATCAATGCCAAACCGGTGTCTGCGGTGGTGAACGAATTTTTCGGCTCCAGTCAACTTTCCCAGTTTATGGATCAAACCAATCCGCTTTCCGAAATTACCCATAAACGTCGTTTGTCTGCTCTGGGACCAGGCGGTCTGACGCGGGAACGCGCCGGATTTGAAGTTCGTGACGTTCATTCCACTCATTATGGCCGTATTTGCCCGGTTGAAACACCGGAAGGACCGAATATCGGATTAATCGTTTCTCTCAGTACATATGCGCGGGTCAATGAATTCGGTTTCATCGAAACGCCTTATCGGCTGATCGAAAACGGAAAAGTATCGGATGATGTAAAATTTATGACGGCCATTGAGGAGGAAAATCTCCTTATCGCACCTGCCGACCGGCCGCTCGATAAAAAAGGTAGATTTGAAGAGGAACTGATATCTGTCAGAAAAGGAAGCGACTTTGTTTCAGCCGTGCCGACAGATATCAAGATGATGGATGTTTCACCCAACCAGATGGTTTCCGTAGCGGCTGCGCTGATTCCGTTTCTGGAACACGATGACGCGAACCGCGCGCTCATGGGGTCCAACATGCAGCGTCAGGCTGTGCCTCTGATGTGTCCGGAAGTGCCGGTGGTCGGCACAGGAATGGAAGCCGTGGTTGCCCGCGACTCGGGTGCTGTGGTTGTGGCCAAACGGTCTGGCGTTGTCGAAAGTGTAGATGCTTCGCGTATTGTGATACGCGCCGATAAACCGGAAGAAGACGGCCTGGATACGGGAGTGGATATTTATACCCTATCCAAATATCAGCGTTCCAATCAGGATACCTGTTTCAACCAGAAGCCCATTATTGCGGTCGGTGATCATGTGCAAAAAAGGGATATCCTTGCCGACGGTCCCGCAACAGACAATGGTGAACTGGCGCTCGGGCGCAACGTGATGGTTGCCTTCATGTCCTGGGGAGGGTACAACTACGAAGATTCCATTCTGGTCAGCGAAAGAATCGTCAAAGAGGATATTTACACATCGATCCACATTGAAGAGTTTGAAACCATGGCCCGTGACACCAAACTGGGCAAGGAAGAAATTACGCGCGATATTCCCAATGTCGGCGAAGAGGCGCTCAGAAACCTTGATGAAAGCGGGATCATCCGCATCGGTGTTTCCGTAAAGCCCGGAGACATCCTGGTCGGTAAGATTACCCCCAAAGGAGAAACGCAGCTGTCGGCCGAAGAAAAATTGCTGCGCGCGATTTTCGGCGAAAAAGCAAGCGATGTTCGGGACACGTCTTTGCGTGTTCCTCCGGGCGTGGAAGGAACCGTCATTGACGCCAAGATTTTCACGCGCAAAGGGGCAGACAAGGATTTGCGTTCGCAGGAGATTGAAGAAGACGCCATTGAAAGATTGACAAAGGATCGCGATGATGAAATCCGGATTCTTGCCGAATCCATCAAAAAAGATATTGCCAAACTCGTGATTGGCAGGACGGCTGCCGGCAAGATTGTCGATGCGAAAAAGAAGACGCTTTTGAAAAAAGGTGAAAAAATAACCAAAGAAATATGGCAGGAAATCCCTTTTACTTACTGGAAGGATATTTCCCTTGCTGAAAATGACGGCGGGGAAGAAAAATTGGCTAATCTACTTTCTGTGATGGAAAGAAAAGTCGATTTTATAAAAGCACATTTTGAAGAAAAGCTCGAAAAGATCAAGGCCAGTGATGAACTGCCTCCAGGTGTCATCAAGATGGTGAAAGTTTATATTGCCATCAAAAGGAAACTGTCCGTTGGTGATAAAATGGCAGGCCGTCACGGGAACAAAGGTGTTTTGTCCAGAATCCTTCCGGAAGAAGACATGCCATATTTCGCTGACGGTTCCACGGTTGATATTATCCTCAATCCCCTGGGCGTTCCTTCCCGTATGAACGTTGGCCAGATTCTTGAGACCCATTTGGGCTGGGCGGCCAAGTCCATCGGCGAAGGGTTGAATGAATTACTAGAGAAAAACAGCAACCTGAATCAGATAAAAAATGAGTTAAAAAAGACGTATTCGTCTCCCGACTTTGATGAATTTCTGGAAAAAGCATCTCAGGAAGACATCAGACGTTTTATCGGCAGGCTGAAAAAAGGCATGCTGGTGGCGAGTCCTGTGTTTGACGGCTGCCCCGAGCCGCAGATTCGGAAGCTCTTAGACATGGCAGGACTCCCGGAGACCGGCCAGGCGGTCTTGTTTGATGGACGAACCGGTGAGCCGTTTGATCAGGAAGTGACCGTCGGCATCATTTATATGCTGAAGCTTCACCATCTGGTTGATAATAAAATTCACGCCCGCTCCATCGGTCCCTATTCACTGGTGACGCAGCAGCCTTTGGGGGGCAAGGCGCAGTTCGGAGGTCAGAGGCTGGGAGAAATGGAAGTGTGGGCCATGGAAGCTTATGGTGCTTCCTATACCCTGCAGGAATTTTTAACGGTCAAGTCAGACGATGTTGCCGGCCGGACGAGGATTTATGAATCCATCGTCAAGGGTGAACATACATTCGAGCCGGGTCTCCCGGAATCCTTCAACGTACTGGTGAAGGAACTCCAGAGTCTCGGATTAGACGTGGAATTGATTGAAGAAGAATAAAATATTCAATTTCACTTACGTTTTTAAGAGTACAGGAGAATAATCTGTGGAAGACTTTTTCAGCTATTTTGAAAAACCCAAAAATCCGATCAGATTCAACGCAATGAAGATCTCGATCGCATCACCGGAAAAAATTCTTTCCTGGTCCAATGGCGAAGTCAAAAAGCCGGAGACGATCAATTACCGGACATTCAAACCGGAGCGAGACGGTTTGTTTTGCGCGAAAATATTCGGGCCGGTAAAGGATTACGAATGCCTTTGTGGCCGTTATAAGCGGATGAAGCATCGTGGTGTAGTATGCGAAAAGTGTGGCGTCGAAGTCATACAGTCCAAAGTGCGCCGGGAGCGGATGGGACACATCACGCTGGCGACCCCGGTGGCACACATCTGGTTTTTAAAAAGCCTGCCAAGCCGTATCGGCAATGTGATGGACTTAACGCTCAAAGAACTGGAAAAAGTTCTCTACTTTGAGTCCTGGATTGTTCTGGATCCGAAAGACACCCCTCTGAAAAAGAAAGAGCTCCTGACGGATGAAGAATACATCGAAGCAAAAGAGCAGTATGGGGAGAAAGGGTTTGTCGCCGGCATCGGAGCAGAGGCCGTCCGCGAACTGCTTGAGGAAATTGATCTGGAAAAACTGTATGAAGAACTTCGTGCGGAAGTGATTACATCGATTTCAGATACAAAGAAGAAAAAGATCGTCAAGCGGCTCAAGGTGGTCGAAGCTTTACGCAAGTCCGGTAATAAACCGGAATGGATGGTGCTGACCGTTCTGCCCGTTATCCCGCCCGATTTGAGGCCGCTGGTTCCCCTGGATGGCGGGCGGTTCGCCACGTCCGATCTGAACGACCTTTATCGTCGCGTGATTAACCGGAACAATCGTTTAAAACGCCTGCAGGAACTCAATGCGCCGGAAATCATCATCCGCAATGAAAAGCGGATGCTCCAGGAAGCTGTGGATGTCCTTTTTGACAACGGCCGCCGTGGAAGGGCCATTACCGGAACCAACAAGAGACCGCTTCGGTCCTTATCAGATATGCTGAAAGGCAAACAGGGCCGTTTCCGCCAGAACCTGCTTGGAAAACGCGTGGATTATTCCGGTCGTTCGGTAATTACCGTCGGTCCGGATTTGCGACTGCATCAGTGCGGTTTGCCCAAGAAGATGGCCCTCGAGCTTTTTAAACCCTTTGTATACAATCGTCTGCTGGAAAAAGGCTATGTCACCACGGTGAAAAGCGCCAAAAAGATGGTGGAACGGGAAACCTCTGAAGTGTGGGATGCCGTCGATGAGGTAGTACGGGAGTATCCCGTTATGCTGAATCGTGCACCGACGCTGCATCGGCTGGGCATGCAGGCCTTTGAACCCGTGCTGATTGAGGGGAAGGCTATCCGGCTGCATCCTCTGGTTTGTACGGCCTTTAACGCGGACTTTGACGGCGACCAGATGGCCGTTCATGTGCCTCTGTCCATCGAAGCGCAAACGGAAGCGCGTGTGCTGATGATGTCCACGAATAACATTCTGTCACCGGCCAATGGCAAACCGATCATCATCCCCAGCCAGGATATCGTTTTGGGTATTTATTATCTGACCCGTGCCAGAAAAAATGTAAAGGGCGAGGGTATGATTTTTTCCGGTCCTGAAGAAGTGCGCTCAGCCATAGACGCGAAAGCGATTGCCCTGCATGCCAAAATCAAGGTCCGCATCAACGGAGAATTGAAAGAAACGACGGCGGGACGCGTTATTCTTTCTGAAATTATCCCTGAAGAAATCAGTTTTGATGCCATCAATAAATTGATGAATAAAAAAGAGCTTGCCAACCTGATCGATCATTGCTACCGGCTTTGCGGTGATAAAACGACAGTTCTTCTGGCTGACCGGCTCAAAGACCTGGGCTTCAAATATGCTACGATTTCCGGCTTATCATTTGCCGTCGGCAACATGATCATTCCTGACAACAAGAAAAACATTGTTGCACAGGCCGACAAGGATGTCTTGAAGATTCAAAAGCAGTACATGGACGGTCTCATTACCGACGGTGAGCGATATAACAAGGTCATCGACATCTGGGCGCAGGCCACTGAAAAAATTGCGTCAGAAATGTTGACCGGCATCAGTATGGAAGAATCCGTAAGTGCTGACGGCAAGAAACGCAAGGTCGAAAGCTTCAATCCAATTTACATGATGGCCGATTCCGGGGCCCGCGGTTCGGGGCAGCAGCTCCGCCAGCTGGCCGGTATGCGCGGTCTGATGGCCAAGCCTTCCGGTGAAATTATCGAAACGCCGATTACAGCAAATTTCCGCGAAGGTCTGACCGTCCTTCAGTATTTCATTTCAACACACGGTGCCCGCAAGGGTCTGGCCGATACGGCACTCAAAACGGCGAATTCCGGTTATCTGACCAGGCGACTGGTGGATGTGGCTCAGGATTGTATTATTACCGAGCAGGATTGTGAAACCGTGGACGGACTGTATGTGTCCGCGCTGATGGAAGGCGGTGAAATTATTGAAACCGCTGGAGAGCGCGTTCTGGGTCGTGTCGCTTTGCAGGAAATCAAGGATCCGTTCACCGATGAAGTGATCGTCAAGGCAAATGAAGCGATTGATGAAGCGCTGGCTGAAAAGATCGACCGCGCCGGTATTGAACGTGTCAATATCCGTTCGGTATTGACCTGTCGTGCCAAGCATGGTGTTTGCGCCATGTGTTATGGCCGCGATCTGGCGCACGGCCACATCGTCAACATCGGAGAAGCGGTCGGTATTGTGGCGGCTCAGTCCATTGGTGAACCGGGTACGCAGCTGACCATGAGGACGTTTCATATTGGTGGTACTGCAAAGTTTGATGAGCATTCCACGCTTGAGGCACGCCATGACGGTATGGTCCAGTTTGTGAATTTAAATACGGCGAAAACCAGGGAAAATGACTATGTGGTGATGAACCGTCACGGTGAAGTGCATGTTCTGGATGAACAAAACCGAAGCCGCGGTAAATATACCGTGCCTTACGGTGCACATCTGAAAGTCAGCGATAAGAGCTCTGTAAAGCGTGGACAGTTAATTGCAGAGTGGGATCCATTCTCCATCCCCATCCTTGCCGAAGTGGATGGAACCATAAAATATGGTGATATTATTGAAGGCAAGACAATGAGGGAAGAAGTTGACGAAGCTACCGGACTGTCGCGTAAAGTGATTACAGAGTTCAAGAGCGGTGACTTGAGGCCTCGTGTTTCCATAAAAGATAACAAGAGTAAAACCGCTAAAATTCCGGGGACAAACGCAGTGGCACGCTATCTTCTGTCCGTGGGTGTCAACATCGTTGTGTCCGAAGGAGACGAAGTCCATGCCGGTGATATCCTGGCCAAAATTCCCCGTGAAACAACCAAAACAAAGGATATTACAGGTGGTTTGCCACGAGTAGCCGAGCTGTTTGAGGCACGCAAACCTAAAGATTTTGCAGTGATCAGCGAAATTGACGGTACTGTAACTTTTGGCAAGGATGCCAAAGGAAAACGTAAAGTTGTTGTAACCCCTGAAATTGGTGAAGAAAAAGAATATCTGATTCCCAAAGGAAAACATATCAGTGTTCAGGACGGTGACCGGGTGATTCCCGGTGATCCCCTGATGGATGGAGTGAACAACCCCCATGATCTTCTGGCCATTAAGGGTGAAAAAGAACTGGCCAGGTATCTGGTTGATGAAGTTCAGGAAGTTTATCGTTTGCAGGGTGTTAAAATTAATGATAAGCACATGGAAGTTATCGTCCGCCAGATGCTTCGTCGTGTCCGTATAACGGACCCGGGTGACACCACGTTTATTGCCGATGAACAGGTTGAGCGCTACCGGTTTCAGGAAGAAAACGAAAAGGTGATAGCCCAGGGCGGACGTCCGGCTATTGGTGATCCGTTGCTTCTGGGAATTACCAAAGCATCGTTATCCACTCAGAGTTTTATATCGGCTGCTTCTTTCCAGGAAACCACGAGGGTTCTTACGGAGGCATCACTTTCCGGTAAAACAGATTACCTGCGGGGCCTCAAAGAAAACGTAATAATGGGTCGTTTGATTCCGGCAGGAACCGGCCTGGTCATGTATCGTAAACTGGGAATTCAAGTAGAAGATCAGGATGCTGAAGTGGTTGCAGAATAAATGGAAAAAAGGAAGAAATTGCTTGACAGAAGTAGCTTGAATTGATAGTTACCGCAGATTTACTGCTGCTTTCAAAATGAAAGAGAAATGTCCGGGAGGAGAAATGCCGACAATTAGTCAACTGGTTCGCAAAGGAAGAACCAAAATCAAAGGAAAAACAAATGCTCCGGCGTTAGCCGGTTCTCCGCAGAGGCGCGGTGTTTGTGTAAGAGTTTATACAACGACACCAAAAAAACCGAATTCGGCTCTGCGTAAAGTGGCCAGGGTCAGACTGACCAGTGGATATGAAGTTTCCTCCTATATTCCGGGCATCGGTCACAATCTCCAGGAACATTCGGTTGTGCTGGTGCGCGGAGGCAGAGTGAAAGATCTACCTGGTGTCAGATATCACATTGTCAGGGGCGCTTTGGATGCTGTCGGAGTTGCCGACCGTAAGCAGGGCCGCTCAAAATACGGCTCTAAGAAGCCAAGCTAAACGAAGGACAGGAAAATGCCACGAAGACGTGAAATAGAAAAAAGGGAAATTCTTCCGGATCCCAAATATAACAACAAACTGGTTGCCAGATTTGTCAACTCTTTGCTCAAAAGAGGGAAAAAGAGTGTTGCGGAAAGTATTTTGTACGGCGCTTTTGATATTATTGAAAAGAGAGTCAAAGAACAACCGGTTGAGTTCTTCGAAAAGGCCGTCAATAACGTGAAACCGGTCATCGAAGTGAAATCAAGGCGGGTTGGCGGTTCTACCTATCAGGTGCCGACGGAAGTTTTTCCCGCAAGGCGCACCGCCCTGGCGATTCGCTGGTTAATTTCCAATGCTCAGGAGCGCACGGAAAAAACCATGCGCGAAAAACTGGCCGCCGAATTGATTGACGCGGCAAATAATCGCGGTGGTGCAATTAAGAAAAAAGAAGCTGTGCATAAAATGGCGGAAGCGAATAAAGCATTTGCGCATTATAAATTTTAAACATTGTATATGAAACGACAAGGAAACCAACCATTCAAAGTTAAGGAGGAAAGGTGAGATGGCAAAGAAAAAATTTGAAAGGACAAAGCCGCATTTAAATATAGGAACAATCGGTCACGTGGATCACGGAAAGACCACATTAACCGCCGCAATCACCAAATATCTTGCGAAAAAGGGTTTTGCAGAATTCCGTGCTTTTGATTCCATTGATAATGCTCCGGAAGAGAAGGAACGCGGTGTTACGATCAATATTTCTCACGTGGAATACGAAACAGAAAAGAGACATTATGCCCACGTGGATTGCCCCGGCCACGCCGACTATATCAAAAACATGATTTCCGGTGCCGCTCACATGGATGGAACGATTCTGGTTGTGGCCGCTTCCGACGGTCCAATGCCGCAGACTCGTGAACACATCCTCCTTGCCCGTCAGGTGCAGGTTCCCTACGTAGTCGTTTTCCTTAATAAAGTAGATTTGGTCGATGATCCCGAACTCCTGGATCTGGTTGAGCTCGAATTAAGGGAGCTCCTTACTCAATATGAATTTCCCGGCGACGATATCCCGATTGTTCGCGGTTCAGCACTGAAAGCCCTGGAAGCAGAAGACACTAATTCTCCTGATGTGAAATGCATTGCCGAGCTGATGGATGCCGTGGATAACTATGTTCCCGAGCCGAAACGCGATACCGATAAACCCTTCCTCATGCCGGTCGGTGATGTTTTCACGATTTCAGGCCGCGGTACCGTTGTGACCGGTCGTGTTGACCGCGGTATTATCAAGGTTGGTGAAGAAGTTGAAATCATCGGTATTCGTCCCACCATTAAAACCGTTGTGACGGGTGTTGAAATGTTCCGCAGAACCCTGGACGAAGGTCGTGCGGGAGATGATGTCGGTTTGCTGATTCGCGGTATCAAGCGTGAAGAAGTGGAAAGAGGCCAGGTTGTTGCAAAACCCGGTTCCATTACTCCTCATACAAAATTTGAAGCGGCTGTTTACGTTCTGACCAAGGAGGAAGGCGGCCGTCATACACCGTTCTTCTCCGGTTACCGTCCGCAGTTTTATTTCCGGACAACGGACGTGACGGGTGTCGCTACGCTGCCCGAAGGTGTGGAGATGGTCATGCCCGGCGATAACGTCAAAATGACCGTTGAACTTATTATGCCCATCGCCATGGAAGAACAGTTAAGATTCGCCATCCGTGAAGGCGGCAGAACCGTCGGAGCCGGTGTCGTAAGCAAAGTTATTGAATAGAAACTGTAGGTTATCATATCAATGAAAGAACAAAAAATAAGAATTCGTCTCAAAGCTTACGATTATAAACTGCTGGATCGTTCTGTTGAAGAAATAGTGGATACTGCAAAAAGGACCGGTGCGCGTGTCGCCGGTCCCATTCCTCTTCCAACCGAAATCAATAAATACTGTGTCAATCGTTCGCCGCATGTGGATAAAAAATCCAGAGAGCAGTTCGAAATTCGCACACACAAAAGATTGATTGATATTGTTGAGCCGACGCAAGCCACGGTGGATGCGCTGATGAAGCTGGATCTATCGGCGGGGGTGGATGTAGAAATAAAAGCGTAGGCGCGAAGTAGTGACAGTGGAAAATGGGCATTGGCATCCATTTCCCGGAATGTTGAATATCGTGGCGTAATTTATATAAAGTTGGATGTAATGATGAGTAAGGGAATCATTGGAAAAAAATTAGGGATGACGCAGGTATTTGCCGAGGACGGCTCTGCTGTCGGTGTTACAGCCATTGAGGTTGAACCGTCGATTGTCATTCAAGTGAAGACAAAAGATAAAGATGGTTATGATGCCATTCAAGTTGGATACGGCCGGATGAAACAGAAAAATGTCACCAAACCGTTACAGGGCCATTTTAACAAAGCCAATAAAGGTTTCTTCCGTGTCCTGAAGGAATTTCCAGTAAAGGACAACCAGTACGAGGCCGGGCAGGAGATTACATCTGAAATATTTCAGTCTGGAGACTTTGTCGACGTCGTTGGAACATCAAAAGGTAAAGGTTTTCAGGGTGTTATGAAAAGGCATGGATTCGGCGGCGGGCGTGCGACTCACGGGTCCATGTTTCACAGAGCTCCCGGCTCCATTGGTGCCAGTGCTGATCCATCCCGAGTATTCAAAGGCACGAAAATGGGCGGTCAAATGGGAAATGTCCGGAAAACCGTTCAAAACCTTCAAATCTGGCAGGTTCGTCCTGAAAGAAATTTATTGTTATTAAAAGGTTCTATTCCGGGCGGGAAAAACGGTTATGTGATCATCAAGCAAGCCAGGAAAAAAAGTGCGTAAATCAGTGGAGTTATGAACATGGCAGTCGCAGATGTTTTTGATATTGAAAAGAATAAGGTCGCTAAAGTCGAATTGAATGACGCCATATTTGGGGCGGAAATCAGCGAAGCGGCAATCTATGATGTGGTCAAGATGCAGCTTGCATCGCGACGTTCCGGTACATCAGCCACCAAAGGGAGAAATGATGTGAGTGGTGGCGGCAAAAAGCCCTGGCGCCAGAAGGGAACAGGACGCGCCCGCTCAGGAACGTCCCGGTCTCCGATCTGGAGAGGCGGCGGTATTGTTTTCGGACCCCAACCTCGCGATTACTCATACAGTGTCCCTAAAAAGGTCAGAAAAAAGGCTCTTATCTCTGCGTTGAGTATGAAAGTCAAAGAAGAGAAAATGACAATATTGCAGAATTTCCCGATGGAATCGATCAGCACACGGGCCTTTCAGAAAGTCGTGAATCTTTTCGGTCTGAAAAAAGCGCTTTTTGTTGTTGATCATGACGATGTCATTTTAATGAAGTCATCGCGGAATTTGAAAAACGTAAAAATGATTCGGTCGGAAGGAATTAATGTTTATGATGTCCTGAATTATGAGCATCTGGTCCTTCTTGAACCCTCTATAAAAAAGATTGAGGGGGCATTGCTGTCATAATGGAACTTCATCAGATTATCAAAAGAATATTAATCACGGAAAAAAGTAACATTGACCGTGAAGAAGCGAATAAATACCACTTTGAAGTTGATCGAAGAGCCAATAAAGTTGAAATCGTCAACGCGGTGGAAAAGTTATTCAAAGTAAAAGTTACCGAGGTCCGCGTCATTAATGTTTTGGGGAAAAGAAAACGAATGGGCAGGATCATGGGGCAGAAGAATTCCTGGAAAAAAGCGGTTGTGACATTGGCAAAAGGCAGCCGTATTGAAGTCGCCGAAGGCGTATAGAACGAGTGAAGGATTAAGCAAATGGCTATTATCAAGTACAAACCGACGTCACCCGGCAGGAGATTTCAGAGTGTTTCTGATTTTGCAGAGATTACGTCAACCGAGCCGGTAAGAAGCCTTTTAAAGCCGGTCAAGAAAACGGGCGGCCGCAACAGTTATGGCCGAATCACGGCGCGTCACATTGGCGGTGGTCACAAGCGTAAATATCGTATCATTGATTTTCGGCGTAATAAGACGGAGATCCCGGCTAAAGTCGCTTCCATTGAATACGATCCGAACCGGTCAGCCAGAATCGCTTTGCTGAATTATCGTGACGGTGAAAAAAGATATATTGTGGCACCGGCGCAGATTCATGTTGGTGATGTTCTGGTAAGCGGCGACAAAGCGGATATCAAACCAGGCAACGCAATTCCTTTAAAATACATACCTCTGGGTTCCTTGATCCATAATGTGGAGTTAAAAGTAGGCAGGGGGGGGCAGCTGATCCGATCGGCAGGTGCGTATGGCCAGCTGATGGCAAAAGAAGGTGCCTATGCCCAGGTCAGGCTTCCGTCCGGTGAAGTGCGTAAAGTTTTCATTGAATGCATGGCAACTATCGGCCAGGTTGGCAACAACGAACACGAAAACGTCAGCATCGGTAAAGCGGGCCGGACCCGCTGGCTGGGCAAGCGTCCCCGCGTTCGAGGTGTTGTCATGAATCCGGTGGACCATCCAATGGGAGGCGGTGAAGGTAAATCGTCGGGTGGTCGTCACCCCTGTACTCCCTGGGGGATTCCGACCAAAGGGCATAAAACGAGAAAGAATAAGAGAACCGATAAATATATTGTAAAGAGAAGAGGTTAATAAAACGTGGCACGTTCGATCAAAAAAGGTCCTTATATTGAAGAAAGCCTGCTGGCCAAGGTTAGAAAAATGGAAGCCGAAAACAGCAAGAATGTCATTAAGACTTGGTCGCGGCGTTCAACCATAACACCCGAGTTAATCGGGTACACGTTTGCCGTGCATAACGGGAAGAAATTCATTCCCGTTTATGTGACAGAGAATATGGTGGGTCATAAGATGGGCGAATTCGCGCCGACTAGAACTTTTTATTCCCATTCCGGAGACCGGAAAACAAAGGTTAAAAAGTAATAATTGATGCGCCAACGGTCAGGTTTGGAGTTGATGAGATATGGAAGCAAAAGCAGTTGCAAAATATATTAGGATGTCGCCCCAGAAAGTCAGGCTGGTCGTTGATCTGGTTCGGGGAAAGAAGGTGCAGGAAGCACGGAATATCCTGCTCTATACCAGAAAGTATTCAGCGGGTATTATTGCCAAGGTCCTGAAATCCGCTGTAGCCAATGCGGCCCAGAATCCTAATATTGATGAAAATACTCTTTACATTAAGGAAATATTTGTTGATCAGGGACCATCTTTAAAAAGGTGGCGGGCCAGGGCGCAGGGAAGAGCGGCTGGCATTAAGAAGAGAACATCACATATTACCGTTGTAGTGGATGAACGATAAGGAGGAACGATATTGGGTCAGAAGGTTAACCCGGTAGGATTACGATTAGGCTATATTAAAAAGTGGCAGTCCGTATGGTTTGCCGAAAAGAACTATAGCGGTATGCTGCTCGAAGACTTGAAGATCAGAAAATACCTGAAGAAAAAGCTTTATCATGCCGGTATTTCTCATATTGAAATTGAGCGTGCAGCCAACAAGGCCAAGGTTAATATTTATGCCGCCAGGCCGGGCGTTATTATTGGGAAAAAAGGATCAGAGATAGAGAAGCTTAAAGCGGAAATCGAGAAGTTTTCGCAGGCTGAAATTATTGTCAATATACTCGAAGTTCGCAAACCGGAAACGGATGCCCAGCTTGTGGCTGAAAATGTTGCCATGCAATTGGAAAGACGTGTTGCGTTCCGGCGTGCCATGAAAAAATGTGTAGGTTATGCCCTGAAATTTGGAGCCAAAGGCATCAAGATTACCTGTTCCGGCCGGCTCGGCGGTGCTGAAATGTCCCGCTCCGAATGGTACCGTGAGGGAAGAGTTCCTCTGCATACGCTTCGGGCTGATATCGATTACGGTTTTATTGAAGCCCACACAGCGTATGGTTTGATCGGTGTTAAGGTCCTCATTTTTCACGGAGAAGTTTTGCCTGCAAAAAATGAAAAACAGGGATGACTCTGATAAAAGGCGGGATCACGAAAGATTATTGTGAAGGAAAACGGGAGTTGTAAATTATGTTAATGCCAAAACGGGTAAAATATAGAAAATTGCAAAAAGGCCGCATGGGAGGAAAGGCGACCAGGGGCGGAACCATCGCTTTTGGCGACTATGGATTGCAGGCGGCTGAATGCGGATGGGTTTCTGCAAGACAGATTGAAGCGGCTCGTGTTGCGATGACTCGTTATGTAAAACGTGGTGGTAAAATCTGGATTCGCGTATTTCCGCACAAGTCGATCACAAAGAAACCGGCTGAAACCCGTATGGGCAAAGGGAAAGGCGCTCCGGAAGGATGGGTGGCCGTTGTGAAGCCCGGATCGGTTCTCTATGAAATGGAAGGAGTAACCAGGGAAGTAGCCAAAGAAGCATTTCGTCTTGCTTCCCACAAACTGGCCATTTCAACAAAGTTTTTATCGAGGGAGATATCTGATGAAAATTAAAGAAATCAGAGGTCTCGGCATTAACGAGCTTCAAACAAAAAACAGGGAATTGGCGGAAGAACTTTTTCGGTTGAAGATTCGTCATGCATCGGGGCAACTGGAATCAACCGCGACGCTGGGTCGTATTCGCAAGGATATTGCCCGCATTGCAACGGTGCTGAAGGAAAAGGAGGCCGCAGGTTAATAGATATGGCTGAAAAAAGCAACAAGCGCACGGTGAAAGGTGTGGTCGTCAGTGACAAGATGGATAAAACCATCGTGGTGAAAGCCGAAAGATTGGTCAAGCACCCTGTGTTTCACAAATACGTCCGCAGGCATGTGAAATATAAAGCCCATGATGAACAGAATCAATGCAAGACGGGGGACACGGTGTTAATCATTGAAGCCAGGCCGATGAGCAAGGACAAACGCTGGCGGATGCTGGAAGTTCTGGAAAAGGCGAAATAGAAACCTGTCTGGTTGGGCAGACAGCTTGTGATAGTGGAGTTTATTTATGATTCAGATGCAGACAGTTCTAAATGTTGCCGATAATTCCGGCGCCAAGAGAGTCGCCTGTATTAAGGTTTTGGGCGGTTCGAAGCGTCGTTTCGCCAGCCTGGGCGATGTCATTGTGGTTGCGGTGAAAGAGGCAATTCCGAATTCCAAGGTGAAAAAAGGCGATGTCATGAAGGCGGTTATTGTCCGCACGGTAAAAGAGGTGAGACGGCCGGATGGATCTTATCTAAAATTTGACGACAACTCCGCTGTTCTGATCAACAATCAGATGGAACCGATCGGTACCAGAATATTTGGGCCTGTTGCACGTGAACTTAGAGCGAAGCAGTTTATGAAGATTATTTCTCTGGCTCCGGAAGTTTTGTAAACTGTTTTAAAGAGGGGAAAAATGAGTTTAGGCAGATTGAAAAAAGGAGACATGGTGAAAGTGCTTTCCGGTAAAGATAAGGGGAAGACCGGCAAGATACTGAAAACCATACCCGAAAAAAACAAAGTGGTCGTGGAAAAGATCAACGTGATCAAGAAGCATAAAAGACCTGATCAGAAAAGCAAGGGCGGTGTCGTGGAAAAAGAGGCGGCGATGGATATTTCCAAGGTCAGCATTATTTGCGGCAAATGCAAAGAGGCTACCAGGATTAGAAATCGTATCCTTGAGGACGGCAAAAAGATTCGTATCTGCAGCAAGTGCAATGACGTTATCGATGTGGGTTAAGGGAAAATGGCAAGATTAAAAGAATATTATTTAAAAACAGTGGTGCCGGCTCTGGTCAAGGAATTTGACTACAAAAATCCCATGCAGGTGCCCAGGATGGAGAAGATTGTTGTTAACATGGGACTGGGCGAGGCTATATCAAACGTAAAAATTATTGATGGTGCTGTTCAGGAAATGGCGATGATTACGGGCCAGAAACCGGTTGTTACCAAAGCGAAAAAATCCATTGCAACGTTTAAACTCCGCCAGGGTATGCCGATTGGTTGCTCAGTGACATTGAGAAAAGAAACCATGTACGAGTTTTTTGATCGTTTGGTAAACGTCGCATTACCGAAAGTGAGAGACTTTCGGGGAATTTCTCAAAACGCTTTTGACGGCAGGGGAAATTATTCTCTCGGTTTACACGAACAGATTATATTTCCTGAAATTGAATACGATAAAATAGAAAAAATCAAGGGTATGAATATTACGATTGTAACATCGGCAAAAACGGACGAGGAAGCCCGTGTGTTGCTGAAGTTAATGGGTGTACCTTTCAAGAATTAAACGAGGAAGCTCCGGAGGAATAACGAGTGGCGAAAAAGTCATTGATAGCAAAAGCAGGCAGAAAACCCAAATTTGCGGTCAGGGAATACAACCGCTGTCAGATATGCGGGCGGCCCCGGGCGTATTATAGAAAATTTGAAATGTGCAGAATCTGTTTGAGGAAACTTTCCCTGCAGGGCGAGCTTCCCGGCGTGATAAAGTCAAGTTGGTAATTTAAGCTTAAGGAGAAAAAGCATGGGGATGACAGATCCTATTGCCGATATGCTGACAAGGATTCGAAACGGGAACAAAGCCCGTTTTAAAAGTGTCAATGTATACATGTCGCAAATGAATATGAATATTGCCAAAGTCTTGAAAGCGGCTGGATATATCAATAACTTTGACGTTGTAAAAGATGACAAGGGGTATCCAATGCTGAAGATTACCCTGAGATATCCGGACACCAAGCGTAAGGTGATTACGGGTATCCAGAGAGTCAGCAAACCGGGCCGCAGAGTATACGTCGCCGCGGACAGCATTCCCAAAGTTCTCAACGGTTTTGGTATTTCGATTCTTTCAACTTCCCGTGGTGTCATCACCGATCAGGAAGCCAGAGAATCAAACGTCGGCGGAGAGATTATTTGTAAGGTTTGGTAATTCAATGAAAGTTTTTAACGGGAGTTCTTGCTCATGTCGAGAATAGGTAAAAAACCGATCACTTTACCAAAGAATGTAAAGATCAGTCAAAGTGACGGTATTGTTAAAGTCGAAGGTCCCAGGGGCACATTGTCTTCAAAATTGCCTGACGGCATTACGATGGTGGTATCCGATAATAATCTGTCCATCGAACGTAAATCAGAGGAACGTCTTGTCCGTTCGTATCATGGATTGGCCAGAACCTTGATCAACAATATGGTGACCGGCGTGAGCACCGGTTTCGAAAAAGGTCTGGAAATATCCGGAGTCGGTTATCGCGCGGAAGTTGCGGGGTCGACCCTGAAGCTGGTTTTGGGTTTTTCAACCCCGATCGAATACAGCATCCCCAAGGGAATTGACGTGAAGGTGGACAAGCAGGTTAATCTGGTGGTTTCCGGAATCAATAAAGAACTTGTTGGACGCGTAGCGTCGGAAATCCGTTCGTTGAAAAAACCGGAACCTTATAAAGGCAAGGGCATCAAGTATACGGGTGAGTATATTCGTCGTAAAGCCGGCAAGTCGGCAGGCGCTTAAGCAAAAATTTTAATATTATTAGTTTTAAAGAGGTGGAACATTGGCTTCCAAGAAAACGCTGAAAATCAGGGAAAAGAGAGAAAAAAGAGTCAGGGGCAAACTGACGGGAAATTCAGAAAGGCCTCGCCTTTCCGTTTTTCGTTCCGACAAACACATCTATGCTCAGGTAGTCAACGATGCCAAGGGTACTACCATTGCAGCGGCGTCAACGCTCAGCAAAGAACTGGCCGGTAAGCTCAAGGGAATCAAGAAAGTCGATGTGGCCAGGGAAGTGGGCAAATTGATCGCAGCGCGCCTGCAGACGTTGGGTGTCGAAAAGGTTGTTTTTGACCGGGGGAGATTCCTCTATCACGGTCGTGTGAAAGCCCTGGCCGATGGCGCCCGGGAAAATGGTCTGAAATTTTAAATTTAACGCAGTGTAAAGAACTCATGGTAAGGGAAGAATCGTTGGAAAAAAAAGAAATGAAAGAAGTGGAGCTCCTCGACAGGGTAATTGCCATTAATCGTACGGCAAAAGTTGTCAAGGGAGGAAGGCGGTTTCGTTTCAGCGCCATCGTGGTGGTCGGTGACGGCCAGGGCATGATCGGTGCGGGGTTAGGCAAAGCACATGAAGTTCCCGAAGCGATACGAAAAGGGATGGAAATGGCCAAGAAGAATATGGTCAAGGTTGCCGTGGCCAATAAAACGATTCCTTATGAGGTTTTAGGAAAGTTCGGCGCGGGGAAAGTATTATTGAAACCGGCATCGGAAGGAACAGGCCTGATAGCCGGCGGCGCGGTGAGAGCCGTTTTAGAGGTTGCCGGTGTTCATAATATTTTGACGAAATGTTTAGGATCGCACAATCCGCATAACCTGGTCAAGGCTACAGTGGACGGGCTTTGTCAGTTGAAAGATCCTGCGGAAATTGCTGCCTTGAGAGGCAAGTAATTCATTGACGAGGGTGTTTATACAGTGGGCAAAATGTTAAAAGTTAAAATGGTCAAGAGTGTCATTACCCGGCCCGAGAAGCAGAGAAAAATAATGCGCGGTCTGGGATTGAATAAATTGAACAGCACAGTGACTCTGGTGGATACTCCGGAGATCCGTGGCATGATTAATAAAGTGATCCACCTTGTTTCTGTGGAAGAGTCAAAGGAGTAAGTTATGGATTTGAGTTCTCTGAAAGCGCCTGCCGGAGCGACGAAAAAAAGAAAAAGAGTCGGCCGTGGTGACGCTTCCGGACACGGAGGAACATCCGGAAAAGGTCATAAAGGACAGAAAGCCCGTTCTGGCGGCAATACGCGGGATGGTTTTGAAGGCGGTCAAATGCCCATGTCCCGCAGACTGCCGAAAAGAGGGTTTAGAAATCCCTTCAGAGAAAGTTATGTTGCCGTGAATCTTATGGATTTATGCCGTGTATTTGAAAAAGGCGCAGTTATTGATGAAGCGGCGATTCTGGCAAGTGGGCTTGTCAAGAAGAAAGGTAACGGTATTAAGATTCTGGCCAAGGGAAATATTGATTTTCCGGTAACTGTTAAAATGGCCAGGATCAGTGCTGCAGCGAAAGTAAAAATTTCCGCTGCGGGTGGAATGATTGAAGAGGTAATCTGACTTGTTAGAAGGACTAGGCGGCGTTTCCAAAATACCTGAACTGCAACGGAGAATTTTGTTCACTTTTCTTCTGCTTGCAGTTTATCGTGTTGGTGTTTTCATACCGACTCCCGGAATTGACAACATGGCATTGCTGGCATTTTTTGAAGGTGCCAAAGGTTCCATGCTGGGATTGATGGATCTGTTTGCCGGTGGTGCGTTGAGCACGTTCTCCATTTTTGCACTAGGCATTATGCCCTACATTACCTCATCCATTATTATCAATTTATTGACGGTCGCTATACCACACCTGGAAAAATTGTCCAAGGAAGGTGAAAACGGCCGCAGGAAAATCACGCAGTATACCCGTTACGGCACGGTCGGATTAAGTATTATTCAGGGATTCGGAATTGCATGGGGTTTGCAGCACATGGCCTCCCCTACCGGCGCCCCCATTGTTTTAAATGCCGGATGGGGTTTTATCTTCATGACGATTATTACACTTACATCGGGCACCTCGTTTTTGATGTGGCTTGGTGAAACTATTACAGAAAAGGGTATTGGAAACGGAATATCCCTGATCATTTTTGCCGGGATTGTGTGTAACCTGCCAAGCGCCATAGGCAGCACCTGGAGTCTTTATTCTTCTGGGGAACTGCATTTTATCCTTCTGATTCTTCTGGGTATATTCATGATCGCGGTTATCGGCGCGATTGTTTATGTGGAAGCGGCACAAAGAAGGATTCCTGTGCAATACGCAAAAAGAATTGTGGGACGCAAAATGTATGGCGGGCAGACAACCCATTTACCACTGAAGATCAATTCTGCCGGAGTTATCCCGCCCATTTTTGCTTCTTCCGTCATCATGTTTCCTGCGACCATCGCCAATTTTGCACCGGAAGGCTGGATGAAAAAGATTTCCGGGTATTTAATGCCAGGTAATGTTGGATATGAAATCCTCTTTGTAGCATTGATTTTCTTCTTTTGTTTTTTCTATACGGCGGTCACCATCAAGCCGGATGACATGGCGGAAAACATGAAGAAATTCGGAGGATATGTTCCGGGAATCAGGCCGGGGAAGAAGACAGCAGAATACATCGAAAATATTCTGGAAAGATTAACATTCAGCGGAGCCATTTACGTTTCCATCATTTGTGTTCTGCCGAGTGTTTTGATCTCTCAATTAAACACGCCGTTTTATTTTGGCGGCACCTCTCTATTGATTGTTGTTGGCGTTGCCATGGATACGGCAAGCCAGATTGAATCGCATTTACTGACCCGTCAGTATGAGGGTTTTATGAAAAAAGGACACATTGCGCGCAGGCGGTAAAAAATATTTTTCAAGGTTATCGTGCTCATGGTCGTTCTAAAGCATGCAGATGAAATAGAAAAAGCCAGGGCAAGCAACCGGATTGTCGCAGAAGTATTGAGTGTCCTTCGCGAAAAAGTCAAGCCGGGTTTGACGACCATGGAACTGGACAAAATAGCGGAAAGCATTACTGAGAAAAGAGGAGCAAAACCGGCGTTTAAAGGTTATAGAGGTTATCCATTTTCGCTGTGCACATCCGTGAATGAAGAGGTTGTTCACGGAATGCCTTCAAACAGGGTTTTGATGGAAGGCGATATTATCGGGCTTGATTTTGGAGTTTACTATCAGGGCCTTTACGGAGATTCAGCGGTAACGCTTCCTGTTGGAAGAGTTGACGATCAGGCTACCAGGCTGATGCAGGTGACCGAACAGAGTTTATATATGGCAATTAACCAGGCCTGCGCCGGTAATCGTTTGGGTGACATATCGGCCACGGTTCAGGAGACAGCAGAATCCTCCGGTTATTCGGTTGTCAGAGATTTTGTCGGACACGGTATTGGAAAAAGTTTGCACGAAGACCCGCAGATTCCTAATTTCGGGAAAAAAGGCCGGGGAATCGAGCTGAAAAGAGGAATGATTCTGGCTATTGAGCCGATGATCAATGCAGGGAAGTATAGAGTAAAGATTTTATCTGATGGATGGACAGTTGTTACAGCGGATGGGAGTTTATCGGCACATTTCGAGCATTCGGTGGCAATTACGGATAATGGACCGGAAATATTGAGTAAATTGAATTAGTTGATTTCCTGATTTCCGCGCCGGGAATAAAGTAGATTGATGTATGGCCAAAGAGGAAGCAATAGAAGTTGAAGGTCGGGTTCTCGAGCCCCTGCCAAATGCCATGTTTCGGGTAGAACTGGAAAACGGGCATAAAGTATTGGCGCACATATCCGGCAAAATGCGGATGCATTTTATTAAGATATTACCGGGGGACAAAGTAACGGTAGAACTTTCCCCGTATGATTTAACCAGGGGCCGGATTACATACAGAACCAAGTGAAAAGGGTTTTACCGGGAATAAGGAGTTGGAATCGTGAAAGTCAGATCATCAGTGAAAAAAATATGCGAGAAGTGCAAAATTGTTAAACGCAAGGGTGTTTTGCGTGTTATTTGTGAAAACCCGAAACATAAGCAGCGTCAGGGTTAGTTTTAGACATTTCAGGAGGTTATTAGGTGGCACGAATTTCAGGTGTTGATTTACCAAAAAATAAGAGAATGGAAGTTGCTCTGACTTACATTTATGGTATCGGCAAGACAAGGGCAAAGCAGATCCTGAAAGAGTCGGGTGTCAGCCCGGATACAAAAACTGACGAACTGGCCGACTCCGAAATATCGGCGATCAGAGGGATCATCGATAAGGAAGGCAAGGTGGAGGGCGATCTGCGAAGGGAAGTGTCCATGTCGATCAAGCGATTGATGGATATCGGCGCTTACCGTGGATTACGCCACCGTAAAGGGCTACCGGTCAGAGGACAACGGACCCACACCAATGGAAGGACAAGAAAAGGCCCGAGACGGGCAATTGCAGGAAAGAAAAAGTAGTTGGGATTAATTTTCGACCGGAGGAAAAATGGCGAAAACAGTCAGAAGAACAGGCAAGAAAAAAGAAAAGAAAAACATTACAGAAGGTGTTGCCCATATTCAATCCACTTTCAATAATACCATCATTACCATAACGGACATGACAGGTAACGTCATTTCGTGGTCATCGGCGGGATTGCAGGGATTTAAGGGGTCAAGAAAGAGCACGCCATTTGCCGCGCAGATGGCAGCAGAAGACGCCGTACGTAAAGCAAAAGAACAGGGCATGCGTCGGGTCCAGGTTTTCATCAAAGGCCCGGGTGCCGGACGGGAATCGGCCCTGCGTTCATTGCAGCTTGCCGGATTGACCATCACAATGATACGCGACGTAACGCCTGTTCCGCATAACGGTTGCAGACCGCCGAAGCGGCGCAGGGTATAAAAACAGATATTTTAAGAATCATTAGAAAATTCAGGGAGGCGTTTTTTGGCAAGATATACGGATTCCTCATGCAGATTGTGTCGCCGGGAAGGTTTGAAACTTTTTTTGAAGGGCGATCGTTGTTATTCGGAAAAATGTTCCTTTGAAAGAAGGGGCTACGCTCCTGGAGATCATGGTCAGTCTCATAAGAAGCAGCAGTCGGACTATGGCACCCAGTTGCGGGAAAAGCAGAAACTCAAAAGAATGTATGGTCTTCTGGAAAAGCAGTTTCACGGGTACTTTGAAAAAGCCGACCGTCAGAAGGGCATTACGGGTACCAATCTGCTGGTGCTGCTGGAGCGAAGGCTGGACAACATGGTGTTTCGCCTTGGATTTGCCAATTCCAGAATTGAGGCAAGGCAGCTTGTCAGCCACGGTCATTTTCAGGTAAACGGCAAATCGGTAAACATACCTTCGTACCTGCTTAAAGCGGGTGATGAAATTACGGTTAAAGAGGGTTCCCGAAAGATCAACCGGGTGCTTGAAGCAATGGAAACCGTCGCAAGACGAGGTGTTCCACATTGGCTGGGATTGGATAAAGATAACTTTAAAGCGACAATTAAATTGTTGCCGGTTCGGGAAGACCTAACCATGCCGGTACAAGAACAGCTCATTGTTGAACTTTATTCGAAATAAGCAAATATAATATTTAATAAGCCAGCTAAAAGGTGGGTTTGATTATGCAGAGAAACTGGTCGAGCTTGATTCGTCCCAAACGTGTTGACGTTGATGAAGCAACTCATACACGATTGTATGGAGAATTTACAATTCAGCCGTTGGAACGAGGTTTTGGAATCACACTGGGCAACGCGTTGAGAAGAGTGCTCCTGTCTTCCATTCAGGGAGCGGCGATTACATCCATTAAAATTGACGGTGTTCTACACGAATTTTCAACGATTCCCGGAATCAAGGAAGATATCACAGATGTTATTTTAAATCTGAAGGGTGTTCGATTTAAACTGGGGGTGGCGGATACCAAAGTCGTACGGTTCAATGTGGTTAACGCCGGTGTCATTAACGCCGGAGACATTATTACTGACGGTTCGATTGAAGTGTTGAATCCTGAACACTACATTGCAACCATGTCGGGTAGCGGCACCTTTAAGGCCGAAATGGTGGTGAAAATGGGGAAAGGCTACACTCCTGCCAAAAAAGAACTTGAACCGGACCAGCCTGAAGGAACGATTAACATTGACGCAATGTTTTCTCCGATTAAAAAGGTAAATTATGTGGTATCGCACGCCCGTGTCGGTCAGATTACAGATTATGACAAGCTTGTCATGGAAGTCTGGACGGACGGCAGTTTGAACCCGGGCGATGCCATAGCCTATGCAGCCAAAATATTGAAACAGCAGCTCGATGTTTTCATTAATTTTGAAGAAGTCGAAGAAGAAATTGTGCCGGAAAAGGAAGACGAAAAAGCAAACGTCAACGAGATTT
The DNA here is from genome assembly GCA_002070455.1 of Deltaproteobacteria bacterium ADurb.Bin151. Classification (GTDB taxonomy): domain Bacteria; phylum Desulfobacterota; class Syntrophia; order Syntrophales; family Smithellaceae; genus UBA8904. Next base: position 36,047 of record MWDG01000010.1, on the reverse strand, counting down.
TGTCGAGATCTGTTGAAGATCTGGAGCTTTCCGTCCGTTCTGCCAACTGCCTTAAAAATGCCGGCATAAACACCATTGGTGAACTGGTTCAGAAAACCGAAGCGGATATGCTGAAAACAAAGAATTTTGGACGTAAGTCTCTCTCTGAGATCAAAGACATTCTGAATGAATATGGTCTTGTCTTCGGCATGAAAATGGATAATTAATCCGTAAGCGATTGGATATAACTCGAAGGAAACAGCATTAGGTCAGGATTAGAAAGTCAGGAAAGGAAACATAAGCAATGTATCATGGTAAGGCGGGCAGAAAATTAGGACGAACGTCCAGCCATCGGGAAGCCATGTTTCGCAATATGGTGACATCGATTATAAAACATGAAAGTATCCGGACAACGGATACAATGGCCAAAGAAGTGCGTAAGCTGGCAGACAGGATGATTACGCTTGGTAAAAGAGGAGACCTGCATGCGCGCCGTCAGGCATTATCCGTTGTAAGGGATAAAGAAATGGTCGCCAAACTTTTTGGTGAGCTGGCCGAAAGATTCCGCAATCGTGCCGGCGGTTACACACGCATTGTTAAAGTCGGCTACCGCTTCGGCGACAACGCTCCCGTTTCTATCCTTCAATATATTCCGGAAGAGAAAAAGAAAGAAAAGGCAAAACCGAAAAGAAAAGCAAAAGAGAAGAAAGAAGAATAGTTCATTATCATGAACGGCAAAAAAGGCGGGGCAAAGACCCTGCCTTTTTTTTGGGGATAAAAACAAAGAGCATTCCTCGCATGAAATACCGATCTCCGCTTTATTTGCATTCAATCACATTGATTGCCTGGTTTAAAGAAGATAAATAATTTTTATAAACGTCATATAGGCGTCATCATTTTGTCACAAACTCTCACTATAATCTCCGGAAATTAGGAAAATAAAGATGAGATAACTTATCTTTATCACAAAAATATTCTTAGGAGGAGAAGATGAAGAGACTTTTGGTGTTTTTGATGCTGTTCGGGCTGATTGCAGCCTTCAGTACAACAGCGGGGGCTGTTGATTTGAAGTTTAGCGGCGAATATTACGCGGCTGGGATGTACATGGACAAAACAGACCTTCGCAAAGATCACGGTCCGAGTACAGCATTTTATTACCAGAGACTAAGAGTCAGGACGGATTTTATCGTGGCACCCGGTTTGACCCTGATTACGCGTTTTGACGCGATGGAGAGAGCTTGGGGCGCAGCCAGAACCGCAACGGGCACGGGGCTGGCTGCAGATTCTACCGGTACAATTGCGGAAAATGAAAATATCGCCTTTGACTGGGCATACATCGAGTATAAATCACCGATCGGTATTTTCAGTGCCGGCTATATGAATGACGGTTCGACGGGAACTATTTTTGGCAACAGCTACAGTCCAAAGGGAAGAATCAAGTATTCGAATAGTTATGGTTCGGTGAAACTCAATTTGGCCTACACCAAGGAAAGGGAAGCCAGTTTCACGGCGACAAATGCGGCAATCGTAGCCGATAATGATAATGATAAATACGGTATTGAAGGTGTTTACTCATGGAAAGACGGCAATGCAGGGGTCAATGTCAATTACTATCGGCAGGCGGCTAACCGTTCTCTTGGAACCAATCCTTATGCGAGAAGATATTTCCTGGTGAGCCCTTATGCCATAGCCAAATTCGGTCCGGTAGCTCTGCAGGGAGAATTCAATTACGCGTTTGGCCGGGACGATTACGAATTCGTTTACAATAAACTTACCCATGACAATAAAGATGTCCAGAGCATAAGTGGTTGGGTTGATGTTACGGCCGATTTCAAAAAGATTTATGTGGGTGGCAGTATTGCCTATGTGTCGGGCGATGACCCTGAAACGAACAGGATAGAAGGCGGGATCATAAATGGCGGGCGTGACTGGAATCCCTGCCTGATTATGTTCAATTATTATGACCGGGCAAAGTGGATTGGTCCTCTCAACGGTTGGAATGGTACCACTGACAACGGTACAATGACGAATGCCTGGTTTTTCCAGGTTCGTGGCGGGTTCAGACCGATTGACAAACTGGACATTATGGCCTCTGTTTCTTATGCACGTGCCGATAAAACTCTTAAGCCTGCGAATAGTTATACATGGGAAGGCAGGGACTATGGCTGGGAAGTGGATTTAGTCGGATCCTATAAAATCACCAACAACCTGTCCTACATGCTGGGCGCGGGTTGCCTTTTCACCGGGGACTGGTATAGCGGGACAACGGCAACCGGCCAGGACATCCAGAACAACTTAATGGTTATCAACAAGTTGACACTGACATTCTAACTCAGGTTATAGGTCATGGGTCACATGCTAGAAGATATTGTCCAGAGGCGATAGGCCATAAGTATCATAGACGTAGTGAAAACCCCCGTGGTATATTCTCCCACGGGATTTTTGTTTCCGTCTCGAGAAATACCGAGGTGGAAGCATTCGCCCGTTTTGGGGGTTGTTTTTTGAATATAAAAAATGTATTAAATTCAACAATGCCGAAGTGTCATTCGCGGCTTCAGTGCTTTGTTGAATGCCCAAACGGGTTGAAGTCATCCTGAAAAACGAAAAGGCTCATACAAATTATCGGATGGAGGATTAATCATGGCGGAGAAAAAAATTGGCGAAGTAGTCAAATTCTTTGCAAAACCTTCTGTTGCCGCTGTTCACATCACAGAAGGTGATTTGCAGGTGGGTGACAGCATCAAATTTTCCGGTCATACGACAGAATTCACCGAGTTGATTCAGTCCATGGAAGTGGACAATAAACCGGTTCAGAAAGCCGTGGCAGGTGACTCCATAGGGCTCAAAGTGTCTGATCGTGTGCGACCCGGTGACGAAGTATTTAAAATAGTGGCTGATTGATTATCGCCAGACTTTGCTTCATATAACGACAAACCAAGATGCCGTGATGGTGATCCCGGTATCATTCCAGGCTTCCGTGCATGTCAAAGATTCTGATCGTCGATGATGAAAAAGATATCGCTGACTTGATATCTTATAATCTGGAAAGGGAGGGCTTTTCCACGATTAAGGCATTTCACGGAGACAAGGTACTTGCCATCATTAAAGCACAAAAACCGGACCTGATGATTCTGGATTTAATGCTTCCGGGTACGAACGGGTTGGATATCTGTAAGGGCGTTCGTGCTAATCCGGACATCGCACATCTGCCGTTGATCATGCTTACAGCCAAGAGTGACGAGGTGGATAAGATTATCGGGCTGGAAATCGGCGCGGATGATTATATAACCAAGCCCTTCAGTGTCAAAGAACTTATCGCCCGCGTCAGAACCATTCTTCGCCGTGTCCAGGAAAGGGAAAAATCATCTACTAAAAAAATGTTTGAGTACGAGGGGCTAAGAATCAATTATGAATCCTGTACCGTTCGGGTTCAGGGACGAATTATTAATTTGAGTCCTACCGAACTGAAAATTCTTTTCTTTTTAACCCGTAATCCCGGGAGGGTCTATTCAAGAAATCAAATTTTGGATCATGTCTGGGGTGACGATACCTTCATTACCGACCGCGCTGTCGATGTTCACATCCGCCGTTTACGAAGCCAGATCGAGAAAGACATGGAAAATCCACGCTACGTTCTCACGGTTCGCGGATTTGGCTATAAATTTAATGATGTTTAATGCCACTTCCAATACAATGATGATTTCTGGCTGATGGGCAAAATGCCATTGAGAAGACCATTGAAAGCAGGAGGAGAATAATCCTTTTAAGTTTTTTCCCGGCGTTCCCTTCTATCCATTTAACCTGTTCCTGTATTTTCTTGAAGTTGTCATCAAATTGTAACATTCGGATATTATATTGAATTCAAATTAAAAATGAGGAGGCACATATGTTCAATGTGATTAAGAAATCAGCCCTGGGGCTTGTAATGTTATGCCTGATGGCGGGGACTGCTCTTGCAGCCGATTCTGTCGTGATCAAAGGATCAACAACGGTTTTGCCAGTGGCGCAGGGCACACTGGAGGCATTTATGAAAGCCAATCCAGATGTTCAAATGTCGCTATCCGGTGGGGGATCCGGCGAAGGCATCAAGGCGCTGATTGACAAGACTACCGACATTGCCACGTCATCGCGCGAAATCAAAGACAAGGAAATTGAGCTGGCGAAATCCAAGGGCATCAATCCAGTTGCTCACGTTGTGGCTTTTGACGCGATTATTCCCGTCGTGCATCCCAAAAACAAAGTGTCCAATCTGACAATTGACCAGTTAAGCCAGATTTATCAGGGCAACATCACCAACTGGAAGGAAGTAGGCGGCGACGATTTGAAGATCGTTGTGATTTCTCGTGATTCGTCTTCCGGCACCTTTGAGTCCTGGGACCATTTTGTAATGAAGAAAGCCAAGGTGACCCCTAGAGCTCAGATGCTGGCATCCAACGGCGCGCTGGTCACCGCGGTGTCTAAAAACAGGTATGCCATCGCCTACCTGGGGATCGGGTATGTCAACAAGAGCGTGAAGCCCTTACAGGTTAAAGGTGTTACTGCAAGCATTCAGACGGCCATGTCCAAGGAGTATCCCTTCTCCCGTGAGCTCTATATGTATACGAATGGTGAACCCCAGGGGCAGACCGCTAAATACATTTCCTTTGTCAAATCGGCTGATGGACAAAAGATTGTTGCCAGGGAAGGATTTGTCCCCCTGGGGGACGTGAAGAAAGCGGGCAAAAAGAAATAGTGGGGGATTGCAATGAAAATGTGTGCCCCGAAGAAGACAGTGTTATTCGTATGTACGCATAATGCAATCCGGTCGCAAATCGCGGAAGCACTTTTAAATGAAATTTACGGGGATCGGTATACGGCTTATAGCGCCGGATCCGATCCCACGCAAATGGATCCTCTGGTTAAAACGGTTATGAGTGAAATGGATATTGACGTCAGTCATCATCATTCAAAGGGGTTCAGTGTTTTTCAAGAGGTCCCCCTGGACTATGTCATTACACTTTGCGATCAGGCCAAAGAGTCATGTCCGTATTTTCCGGGAGGAAATTTACGCCTGCATAGGAGTTTCGCCGATCCTTCAGAATTTAAAGGTAACCACGAAGAAACCATGAACAGATACAGACAGACACGAGATGAAATCAAGGATTGGATTGAAAAGGAATTCGGTTAATTGTTTTATTGTCGTTCTCCTTTTTTATTCTTTATAAAGCAGTTGCACGTTTAGGGATACGTTATGTCCAGACAGACCAAGGAAATCATCATCAAATATATTTTTCTGCTTTTTGCCCTGGTGTCCGTTATTGTGCTGGGGTTGATCGTGTTTTCCCTGTTTCGGGAGGGACTGCCGCTTTTTAAAACGGTTTCCGTTAAAGATTTTTTGTTCGGGATGGAATGGTATCCCACTTATGATCCGCCATCCTTCGGAATCTTCCCCTTGATGGTCGGTTCCCTGATTGTGACACTGATCGCCACCCTCATTGCGGTGCCGCTCGGTGTGATGTCTGCCATTTACATCTCGGAAATCGCGCCGCAACGCATCAAGGAAATTCTCAAGTCCGTTATCGAACTGCTGGCCGGTTTGCCGTCCGTTGTCCTGGGATTTTTCGGCATGGTCATTGTCGCGCCCTGGCTGCAGGAAACTTTTGATCTGCCCACGGGACTCAACATCATCAACGCCTCCGTCATCCTGGCGATTATGGCGATTCCCACGATTTCCAGTATTTCTGAAGACGCGCTGTATGCCGTTCCCCGCGAATTCAAGGAAGCCTCTTACGCATTGGGGGCTACCAAGTTTGAGACGATTGTTCAGGTGATTGTACCGGCGGCGCTCTCCGGCATTTCTACGGCCGTCATGCTTGGAATGGCGCGGGCCATCGGCGAGACCATGGTGGTTTTGATGGTAGCGGGAGGCGCGGCGGCTATTCCGGAGAGCCTGTTCGATTCGGTCCGGCCGATGCCTGCAAGCATCGCTGCGGAAATGGGGGAGACGCCTTATGGCAGCGCCCACTATCAGGCGCTTTTTGCCATCGGCATGGTCTTGTTCTGTCTGACCTTGGCGTTTAATCTGATCGCCGATTACATATCTCACAAATTCCGTCAGACCGGTTCCGCGACGCTGTAGGTGCAGGCATATGAAGAAACTGAAACATAACTCCATGAGCTGGCGATATTTTAAACAAAACGTTTTTTTTACGCTGGTGCGTGCTTCGGCCTTAATCATTACACTCGCCTTGGGCGGCATCATCTTGTACATCGTTGTCAACGGTATTTCAGCGATCAGCTGGGAATTCATCACCAGACCGCCAACCGACGCAATGACTAAAGGCGGTATCATGCCCGCCATCCTGGGAACGATTTATCTGACCATCGGTGCGATTGCCATCGGGCTTCCTCTGGGGGTTGCTTCAGCGATATATCTCACGGAATATGCAAAGCAGGGAAGGATCATCCGTTTAATCAAAGTAGGGATCAATTGTCTTGCCGGTGTTCCGTCGGTGGTATTCGGGCTTTTCGGATTGGGTTTTTTTGTAATTTTTATGAAGTTTGGTTCCAGTATCCTGTCCGGGTCACTGACGCTGGGATTTTTGATTTTACCAACGATTATAGGTGCTTCGGAAGAAGCACTCAAAGCCGTACCGCAGACCTTTCGCGAGGCGTCCCTTTCCCTCGGCGTGTCCAAATGGCAGACCATTTACCGGATTGTACTGCCTAATGCTCTGCCGGGAATCCTGACCGGATCCATTCTGGGCATCGGACGCGCCGCGGGCGAAACGGCGCCAATCATGTTTACGGCTGCTGCATATTTCACGGCCAAGCTTCCGGGATCGATCTTTGACGAAGTTATGGCCCTGCCGTATCACATTTACGTTCTGGCGACGGCGGGAACCAACATCGAAGCCACCCGTCCGATCCAGTTTGGTACCGTACTGGTTCTGGTGGCAGTGGTTTTGGGGATTGATTTGATCGCGATTGTCATTCGAGGTTACATGAGACGAAATAAAGGGTGGTAGCTATGGAGTCAAATACAATTATTTCCATCAGGGGGGTAAACTTCTATTACGGTACCGTGCGTGCCTTGACGGACATTTCAATGAAGTTCAGAAAAAACAAAGTTACGGCGCTTATCGGGCCGTCGGGGTGCGGAAAATCCACGCTTCTGCGGCTTTTAAACCGGATGAACGATCTGATCGACGGGACAAAAGTTGAAGGAGAGATTCTTTTTGAAGATAAAAATATCTATGCGCCGGATGTGGATCCGGTAGAAATCCGCCGCAAAATCGGCATGGTCTTTCAAAAACCAAATCCTTTTCCTAAAACCATATATAACAATATCTCTTATGGCCCCAACCTGAACGGTGTTTCCAGCAGGGATATGGACGCCCTGGTGGAGCAGAGTTTGAAGCAGGCGGTGCTCTGGGACGAGGTGAAGGATATTCTGAACAAATCCGCAATGAATCTCTCCGGGGGCCAGCAGCAGAGGCTCTGTATCGCTCGCGCGCTGGCGATGAAGCCGGATATCCTTTTAATGGACGAACCGACCTCGGCGCTGGATCCTATATCCACTGCGAAAATCGAGGAATTGATTGAGGAGCTGAAAGATAATTACACCATCATCATTGTGACGCACAATATGCAGCAGGCCGCCCGTGTATCGGATGAAACGGCTTTCTTTTATCTGGGGAATCTGATTGAATACAATAAAACAGAGAAAATTTTCACGAAACCCGAAGTCAAACAGACGGAGGACTATATAACGGGCAGGTTTGGATGAAGAAACGACTCTGGAAAAAGGCTCATCTGCTTTGTTGTGCGGCATTTCTCATCATTGCGACGTATGAAACTATACGCCTCATTCTTCGGAATTTGCGCGCCTTGCATCTAAACCTTTTTGCAAAGTCGTTTGTTTAAAGGTACAGGATTATTTGCTGGAGGGCTGATAATGGAAGAAAAGCGACACACCAGTTTGCACTATGAAAAAGAACTGCAGGCGATCAAAGATGGCCTGATTTATCTCGGAGCTCTGACCGAGACTGCCATCCGCCAAGCAATGAAGTCCCTGTCAGAACGTGATACGGAACTTGCCCGTAAGGTTGTTCGGGAGGACGACGAGATTGATCGTCTGGACACCGATCTGGAAGAACGCTGTATCAAGATCCTGGCGTTGCGCCAGCCCACTGCAATTGATTTGCGCTTTATTACCACCGCCATAAAAATTACCGGACATCTGGAGCGCATCGGCGATATGGCTGTGAACATTGCCGAAAAGGTCATGCTTCTCAATGAAGAGCCCCAGCTCAAGCCTTACATTGATTTGCCGCGCATGGCTGAACTGGTTGGAGACATGATTGAAGATTCACTGGACAGTTTTGTGAAAAGCGATCTTAAGCAGGCGGAAAAAGTCCGGCAGATGGAGCAGGTCATTGATGACCTCAATGAACAGATATTCCGGGAACTCCTGACGTTCATGATGGAGGATTCCAGAAATATTCACAGGGCCTTGCTGGTCATGCAGGTTTCCAAAAATATGGAGCGGATCGCCGATCATGCCAAGGGCATCGCCGACATGGTCACCTACATGGTGACGGGAGAGTGCGTGCGCCATCGTGCATGCGGTATACTGGAGTAAGGAGAACGTGTGAAGCGTAATCTATTCCTTAAAATATTCTTTTCCTATCTGGTGATTATCAGTCTGTCTTTCCTTATCCTGCACTCGCTGGTCAAAGATAAGGTAAATAATATTGTCACGTCCCGAATTGAACAGGAACTGATGCACTATGCCGAGCTGGTGGATCTGAACACTCCGCTGGCGATGTCCGGCAACCTTCCGCGGATCAGCCAGATTTCTAGGTCCCGCGTGACGCTTGTAGATGCAAAAGGAATTGTTTTTGCAGATTCGGAAAAGGAGATCACCGGGTTGGAGAACCATCTGTATCGACCGGAAATTCAGGAGGCCAGGCTGCGGGGGAAAGGCAAATCTGTTCGATACAGCAGTACGCTGGGTGTTGATATGCTTTATGTGGCTGTGGTCATTCAAGACGGAAAAAAAGTGAACGGTTATGTCCGTCTGGCCCGTCCGCTCCATGATGTTCAAAACGCCGTCGAACAGGTTTACCAATCCATTTTCCTGGCGATGATGATCGGCGCGATGTTGTCCTTACTGGTTGCCCTGTTTTTTGCGTGGCGTTTATCCGCACCGATTCGAATGATGGAGGAATTTACTCAAAGACTGCGGCAGGGCCTTCCTGTTGGGGCGCTGAGAATGCAGACGAGTGACGAAACCCGAACGCTTGCGGATAATATCAACTATCTGGTCGAGGAGCTTCAGGATAAGATCCGGCTTGCTAATGAAGAGAAGGGTAAATTGATGACCGCTCTTACCAGCATCAATGAAGGAGTTCTGATTCTGAATCGGGAAGAACGAATAGAATTTCTCAGCCCCTCGCTGGCAGGTATTCTTTCAGGACAATACGTTGACTTTATTGGAAAAACACTTCTGGAAGCTTTTCGCAATGTTGAATTGCAAAAAGCCTATCAGGGCTTCAAGAGTACAAAGAGCGGCTTATCAAGAGAAATTGCTCTTGGCGGTGCCGATCCTGTCATTATGAGGGTAAGCCTTTCTGAAGTTCAGGGACTTCCTGATGAAGAGAAGACCATGATTGTGTTTCATGATGTGACGCGCCTGAAAAAACTCGAACGCATCCGCACGGATTTTGTTGCCAATGTTACGCATGAAATCCGCACACCGCTCACGGCCGTTATCGGTTATCTGGAGACGCTGCAGGCGGGGGCGCTGGAGAACCCAGAAGATGCCAAACGGTTTATCGATATTATGCTGAAGCAGGCCCGGCGGCTCAATCGCCTGGTTGAAGATTTAATGACCATCTCCAGGATCGAACTGGGCGAAGTTCTTCTTCATTTTGAAGAGATTGTACTTCCGGAAGTGACAGAAAACGTGATTTCTCTCCTGGATGCCACGGCGGCGGCGAAAAAGATCAAGATTCAAAACCGGCTGCCGCAAAATCTTCCGCAGATCAAGGCGGATCGCGACCGGTTGATTCAGGTGCTGGTCAATGTGTTGGATAATGCCGTCAAGTTCACACCGGATGGTGGTCTCATCACGATTGACGCCGAAGAAAAAGCAGAAAACGTTGAGTTAACCATTAGCGACACAGGCATCGGCATTCCCCGGGAAGAAATTCAACGCCTGGGTGAACGCTTTTACCGTGTAGACAAGACCCGATCCCGTGAACTGGGCGGTACGGGTTTAGGTCTTTCCATCGTCAAGCACCTGATGATAGCTCACGGCGGCAGGATGGAAATCGAAAGCCAGATGGGCAAGGGAACCAAAGTCTTACTATTTTTCCCGGTGACAAAAGGTTAGCTTGACAAGATTTTCATCCCTGCATAAGCAACAGCCCGTGTAGATCGGTCATATTTCCGCGCAAAAGCCTCTTTATTTTTTCAGAATCAAAAAGTATAATTCAAAAATGATCGGGAGGATTTGAAAATGGAAAGTCAAATTGCCAGGGCCATTCATTTGCAATACCAGCCGGTTGCCCTTCTGTGGGCCGATGAAAAACCTGAAGGAGCCATGCAGTTTTCTGAAGGCAGATGGGGCTGTGTGATGTGGCTGCTTGTCCATGCCGCCAAAGGAAAGTCCGCTGTGGCCGACCGAAAAACCTATGGCTGCTTCGGGGGTGGTGTCGGGCTGGGGTTTGGCAATCAGTATAAAAACTTCCCCGGCGGCGAAGAGGGATTCTGTCATTTTCTTTCATCGGGAAATGCCAAGCGCCCCGGAGGTGAAGAGCTTGCCGAAAAAATTAAACCTTTTATGACGAAAGAAAGCCATGAGAATTTTTTACAAGGAGAACGATACATCAAAAATCCCGAAGGAGTCCGAAAGTTTATTGATATTTTGCCGATGACAGACATTCCGGCACAGTATGTTGTCTTCAACCCGCTTGCGGAGGTGGATTTGACACGTGATAAACCGCAGACCGTCATTTTCTTTGTCAACCCCGATCAGTTGTCCGCGCTGACCGTGCTGGCCAATTATGCACGCGGTGACAATGAAAATGTGATCATGCCCTACGCGGCGGGCTGTCAGACCATCGGTATCTATCCCTACCGGGAAGAGAAGTCCGCTAAACCCCGCGCTGTTGTCGGCATGACGGATTTATCCGCACGATTATACGTCCTCAAACAGCTGGGAGATCCGAACTTTATGACTTTTGCGGTGCCTTTTCATTTATTCGAAGAGATGGAACAAAATGTGCGCGGTTCTTTCCTGGAACGACATACCTGGCAGAGTTTGTTACTTGAAAAAAGACAAGATAAAAAAGAAAAGTAGGCATACAGGCAATGATCATTATGCAGATCATTGATCTTGCGTTAAAATATTAAATAATATCAATAAGATAAAATAAATATATTGATAATGCATGATATTCGTTGCCGGCAGATATGAAGAACCTGTATAGTGCTTCATAAGAATGTCAGGAAATACTTAAAAAAGGCAATATGGACGTAAAAATAAAACTGTGTTATTTTAAAAACGTTGTATGGCGTAATTCAGAATTTGGCTACCATATTCTTAACGATTGACGATGTTGGGATAGGAGTCAATCGCATGCCGGACTCAATACAACGAAATGTAAATGACCGTATGATTTTTTTGCGTGTAAAAAATTGACTTCCTTACTTTCCTCTTTATAATTTAAATTGTACCCGGCAATTATGCCGAGATAAAACAGAATTTAGCAATTTTTTTATTTGATGGCCGGTTTATGAGTGCTCAGGATAAAATATTTTTGGAACCAGGGAAATTTTTCCGGGAAGACGTTTTGAAAGAAACCAGAAAAGTATATACGGGAATGCTTCTGGCAAGCAAGAATCTTTCCCTTTATCCATCAGGTCACAGCATTCCGGTTAAATCAATAAAACAGTTTCACGAGACACTTCAAGCTTATCTTGAGAAATACGGATATTTAAGACTTGAGATTGAAAGAAACCGGATTGTTTCATTGGATGAAGAGATTTCTTCAGGATCCCATGAAGAAGGTACACTGCCCTTTACACTCTTCCGTGATGGAATCAGATGGATCGAATTCACCCAGGGAATTAATCTGGAAGAAATTAGAAGTTTTTTGACGATTGTTAATCAGCACATGATATTGTCAGCTGAACCGGAAGGCGATATCGTGACCAATATCTGGGAAGCGCAATTCTCGCACATTCAATACGATGTTGCGGATTTTTTTGTTAATATAGACGGGGAGGTGAAAGACAGTATCTCCTCTTTCAAAGCAGAGCCTGATTCGACGGAACCGAGAGAAGAGAATCTGGGAGAGACACATTATATCCGGCAATCGGAAATTGATCCGCTTCAGCTGGTTCTAAGCAAGCAGGAACAGGAACAGCTCCAGGAAATGATCCGCTTTGAGGAAGAAGCCGATTTTTCATCGTATGTGAATGCCCTGCTTGACATCCTTCTGCTGTATCGTGATGAAGAAAGTTTCCGAACCATTCTGGAGGTTTTATCCGAAGAATTCACCGGAACCCTTGCCCGGGAAGAATTTGATATATCTCTTAAAATTGTCTGGGGACTGCGTAAAATTGTCGAACAATACAGAAAAGAAATGTCGTGGGCGGTCCCCATTGCTGATAACTTCTTTCAGAAAGCATCCGATGTCGATTCCCTTTCACCTATTGCGCAGACATGGAACCATATCAACGCGGAACAAACGGACATTCTTGAACAAATTTTCAAATATCTTGATCCGCAAGCCATTCGTACACTGGCCTTTCTGCTTGCTGACGGCGCATCTCAAAAACAAAGACAGATTCTGTCCGATGCGATCATCTCTCTCGCCGGTAAGAATATGCAACCGTTGGAAGATTTGCTGGATCATTCAGACGAAAAACTTGTGGAAAATCTGATTCCCATCATTGTTCGGCTGGAGAAGAAAAAATCCCTGCGCTGTCTGATGAAACTATTACGCAGGGATTCGTCACTTATTCGTGAAAAAGCAATCCGGGCGATCATGGATCGTGGCCTTGTCCCGGTTGGTGAGGTTTTTGAGTGGATTGATGATCCCGATGAGGTCGTCCGCCGTCTTGTGATGAGGCAACTGGGGAAAAAACGTGACAGGGCAATAGAAGACCTGTTCCTGACATATCTCAAAAACAAAACTTTTCAAAAAGAGCAGGCAGATCATGTGATGGTTTGTTTCAAAACACTGGGACGCTGCGGTTCTTTACATGCTATCCCTTATCTTCGTGAGACACTACTGCAGAGGAAATGGATGCCGGGATTCTGGAGAGCACTATATCGGAGAGGTGCAGTCGTTGCGCTGGAGACTTTAGCGATCCCTGAATCTGAACAGCTCCTGGATAAGGCGCGTCGTTCAATGCACCCCAGCCTGCGAAGCGTTTTCAAAGATATCAGCAGGGAAAGTCAGAAAAATAAAGGAGGCCGGTAACCATGTCTGTTTCTCAATCCTCATTGGCGCACGCCGGCCAGGAATTTATGAAGTCCCTGTATCGCCTGATTAATACCGCTCGAATCTACCGGGACAATAATCAGCTGATCAGAAAGGGAGTCGGGGAACTAAAGGGAGCGATCGAGGCTCTGACCGGAGGCGATGATATCAGCGTCCATTTATGGCGGGGAAGATTTCATATCCGCGGCGAAAGGCTTCAATATCGGAGAGACCTGGCTAGTATCGTCAATGGCATGGTGGCCTATTTTACTCAAAGAAACATCGGACAGATCATATTTTTTAATGCGTCCAGAAATGTGTCGATCGAAGACTTTGTAGCAATGATACGTTTGCTGAATGATTCAGTAATGTCTGATGATCCGCCCGCCTGGCTTGAAGAGAAAATGCTGGAGCATGGATTTTCATGGTTTCAGGTGGTCCGCAAACAGGATGAAGAATTGGCGGATAAGGCAGCGAGCCTCGAAGAGGAGCGCTATGAGAAAGCCCGGAGCACTTATATTCATGCGGTAGATACCGTACGGGAAGTAGCGCAAAAAGCATGCAAGGGAATTGTGGGGGTTCGAAAGACAAGGCGCCTGGCTCAAAACATCGTCGATCTGGTAAGGGAAGACAATTCTTTAATGCTCGGGCTGGCATCCATAAAAGACTACGATGACTACACGTACACGCATTCGGTCAATGTTGCCCTGCTGGCGACATGCCTTGGCAGGCAGATCAATATGTCCGATATCTCGCTTGAGTATCTTTCCGTCTGCGGGCTTTTACACGATTTAGGGAAAGTGGGTGTTTCGAAGGATGTTCTTCATAAGCAGGGTGAACTCAGTGTCGGGGAGTGGGATGAAATGAAGGCGCATCCCCTGATCGGTGTCCGGAAAATTCTCAGGTTGAATGCGCCTCATAAATTGCGATCGAGGATTATTCTTGGCCCTTTTGAGCATCATCTGAATCCTGATATGAGTGGTTATCCCAGGACGATTTTCATGGACAAGCTGAGTCTTATCGGGAAAATTCTTCGTATTGCCGATGTATACGAAGCTCTGACCGCACAGAGGGCTTATCGTGCCAGAGCTTTCGCGCCGGATGAAGCCTTGAGAAAAATGTGGAGTGAAAGAGAGCAGAAATTTGATCCGATTTTATTGAAGAACTTTATTAAAATGATGGGGATCTATCCTGTCGGTTCCATGGTGGAGTTAAACGATGGTCACTTTGCCCTGGTGATGGACTATCCTGAAGAGTCCCGGAATGACTTACCGCTGGTTCTGCTTCTTGTGGATGACGGCAAAGGCAACCTGATCCGGGGGGACATGGTTTATCTGGCGGACCAGGTCACGAAGGAGGGTTCCCTTCCCTTGAAAATTGTCCGTGGTGTTGAGCCAACGCGCTTTGGAATTCAGGCTGCGGAATTTTTCCTTCATGAAAAGTGATTTACTAAAAAATGGTGGCGACTTTTTTTAAAAAAAGATAAAGGTTTTTCCATATTTTTGAAGATATCGTTCCAGAGGCAATATAAAATAATCGTGTTAATCTGAAAGGAGTCAGAAATGAATTATTTATTGCAGCCGAAAAAGTATCAGAGTCTCATGGCCGACGAAGGCTCAAAAGCCATCATGAACAAGACCATTGCCTTTTTTGAGAAGATGGGCAAAACGAGACTTCTCGACGACTATAACAAGAAGGTCTGGTACCGTGAGTTTGTCGATTTCATTGGTAAAGAACAGATCTTTGCGAAGCTTCTTACTCCCAGCCAATATGGGGGTGGTGATCCGGATTGCCGTTGGGACACGGCTCGCAACAGTGAATATAGCGAACTGCTGGCTTTCTACGGCCTGGGTTACTGGTATTGTTTCCAGGTGACCATTCTGGGACTGGGACCCATATGGATGAGCCCCAATGAGAAGGCCAAGAAAAAGGCTGCTGATTTGCTTAAAAAAGGAGCGATCTTTGCTTTTGGTCTGTCCGAAAGAACTCATGGTGCTGATATTTACTCTACGGAGACCAGCCTGACACCCAAGGGTGACGGCACCTGGGTAGCCAACGGAGAAAAATACTACATCGGCAATGGCAACGAAGCCGAGATGGTTTCCACGCTTGGCAAGATCAAGGACGGAACGGACGACTATACTTTCTTTGTTACCAACTACCTCAACAAGGCATATGAGCTAAAGAAAAACGTCATTTCCCACCAGGAGTATGTATCCAATTTTGCCCTGCATGATTACCCGATCACCGAAGATGATATTCTCTCCCGCGGGCCCCATGCGTGGGATTCCGCTCTGAACACCGTAAATGTCGGCAAGTTCAACATCGGACCGGCATCCATAGGTATCGCAGAGCACTGCTTCTACGAGGCCATTACGCATGCATCCAACCGCATCCTCTATGGCATGAAAGTGACGGACATGCCTCATGTGCGCAAAAACTTCATGGATGCCTGGCTCAGGCTGCTGGGAATGAAAATGTATCAACGACGCGCGACGGACTACTTCCGGGGTGCGAGTGAAAATGACCGCCGCTACCTGCTGTATAACCCAACAAGCAAGATGAAGGTAACCCTGCAGTCTGAAGATGTGGTCAATCTGCTATGGGAAGTGATTGCTGCCAAGGGTTTCGAGAAGGACACCATTTTTCACATGGCGGCTGCCGATGTGCGCGGACCGTCCAAGCTTGAGGGTACGGTACACGTGAACGTGCAGCTTATTCGCAAGTTCATCAAGAACTATTTCTTTAGCCCGGCGGAGTATGTTCCTACGGCGCCGGACTTCGCGCTCAAGGATGACTTGTTCCTGTTTAATCAGGGTCCAACCAAGGGATTGGGTAAAGTTCAGTTCCACGACTACAAGCCTGTTTTCGAGGCCAACAAAGGGCTGCCGAATGTGGCCGCCTTTATTCAGCAGATCGAAATCTTCAAGGAGATGCTGGAGAAGGCTGGACCGGACAATATACAGGAGATGGATCCCACCTTTTCGCTGCCGGTAGGTGAGATGTTCTCCATCGTGGTTTACGGCCAGCTCATCCTTGAGCAGGCCAAGTTTGACGGACTTGATCCGGATATCCTCAACCAGATTTTCGATTTCATGGTGCGGGACTTTGCTCACTTTGCCCTGCAGATATACGGAAACCATACGACCAGGGACGAGCAACGCGTCTACTGCACGAAGATTATGCTCATTAAGGCAGTTCCTAATCCCGAGCAGTACAATAAGGTCTGGGAAAAGTTTGTTGCCGTCTTAAATGGCGAATACGCGATGAATGAATAAACCCAAGGGTATTCGGATGCCGAACTTGAGCATCTGAAAGCTGTTTTAAAAAAAATGGGGAGAACCTGAAAATTCTTCCCATTTTTTTATCTTTTCTCTCTCCCCATGCGTTTGTTGAGCGAAATTATGGCGGCAAATATGCCGGTTTGTTGCAAGGTTTATGGTGATTTTTTTTGAGGGATAAATTATGCAAAATATTGATGGTGTTATTCTGAATGTGGAAATATGAGCACAAAACCACACTCACAAGAAAATAGCTTTGGTGCTGTTTTCTTGAACCTTTGCTGAATCTGATAACGCCCTTTAAAAGACTGATCAGTGTTTCAGGCGGCTGATGAGTTCTGCCATAAACACTTCACGTTCCTGCAGCTCTTTGCGGAATTCCTTGCGGTCCGTATTGGCAATTTCATGCTTAAGATCAGGCATATACCTCTCCAGAATCGTCAAGAGCTCGCCTTCTTCTTTTTCTGACAGATTAAGTTTGTCCATAATATGTCTCCTTTCATTTTCTTATGACGGTTGCCTTTGTTTATGCACAAAATAGTGAAATAACATATCTTCCGCGAATGCTTTTTACGGAACAATCAAAAACCAGGAATGATTGGATGTGCCGTGGTCATAAACATCACAAATAAGAGGAAAGTGCAAAATCAGCATGATTTAACAGCAGATTATCATGACGAATTTATCAGATGTGTGTTTGAATGTCAGAAATTGAAGGCAGGTATTTCAGTAAATGGCGATATGCAGATGCCGAAATTGAATACAAGTTTCCAGGCCAATTTTTAAATAATAAAATTCTTCCCCTTTCCCGTTAAACGGTTCAAAATAATCCGTTCTTAAATTACTCGTTTCTGCAAGCCAATATACAAATATCTTTGCTTATATTTTCATCATTTCAAAAGAGATTGTCAAGATGATAATCATGAAAATCATGGTCCCGATAATTTACATTTTTTATACGGTTTATTTTTTCGTTTTTCTCTTTGCGGCAGTCTTTCCGGCACTTTTTCGGACAGCGGGCTTTTTCACAGCAAAGAAGGAGGCGATGTGCTTGCCCTCTTCTTCCCCCACGGGTTCTTTACCCGTTGTGATCTGCGCCGACTGGTTGTCTGCTGACCAGTTGAACATGACGGGCTTTTCGTTGCGCAGCATGTCAGTGAAAGAAAAAAGATCGGAGCGGTGAAAACTCAGGAAAACCGTACCGTTAAGGCCCTGCCTGGGGCCGGGCAGGGGACCGGTTCTGTCCACGAAGGCCGCCATGCAAAGAAGCTTGTTCTGTCCATCATACAAATAAAGGAAAGCGGCATTTTCCGTATTCATGGCCCGAAATTCATACTGATAATTGGTTACTTCAGCGCTGACATTCGGCATAAAAGTGATCTCCTTTTTCAAAATTACAATAAAATAATAACCAGTTTTTTTCGTGAAACAATTTTGCGGCGCTGGTCTATTCCTTTAATTTATCAGATACATTACAATAAATTTGAGCAAGATTCAAGTGATGTGGAACCTGATTTGATATCTTCATGAGCATGGCTTAATAACGGTCCCACAAGTGTTTTTTGAGAACTTGTCCCGCAGCAGGGGACTTTACTCTTAACCGATATCCCATGCGAGATAAAGTCGTTGCCTGTCTGCTCCGGGTATGGTAGCTTCACGCCAACTTATTCGGATTTAATATCGGTACTCCCATGACAAAATTTCATTATGAGGATTATCTTTCCAGTCTGAACATTGATGTCATGCACTTCGGTCTGGATACGATGATGGGACTTCTGGCGAAGTTCGGCAATCCTCAGAATGACTACCCGACGATCCTTGTGGCAGGGACAAACGGCAAGGGCTCGACTGCCGCGATGATCGCTTCCATTATGAAGCAGTCAGGCCGTAGAGTGGGGCTTTATACGTCACCCCATCTTGTGGATGTTCGTGAACGGATTGTCATAAACGGGGCAAAAATCCCGGTTCGGATATTGGATCACATTGTTCGTGAGATCAAGAACCGTCTGGCAGGACACATCACTTACTTTGAAGTATTGACCGCTGTCGCGTTTATTTATTTTCAGCGGGCACATGTTGATATCGCGGTGATGGAAGTGGGCCTTGGTGGCACACTTGACGCGACAAATGTGTGCCGTCCGATTGTCTCGGTTATTACCAATATCGGACTGGAGCACACGGCCTATCTGGGTCGCACGCTGACGGCGATTGCCAAAGAAAAGGCCGGAATCGTCAAACCGGCGGGTATCTGTATTACCGGAGCGTCGCAACAGAGGGTTGTACAGACATTGACAGCAACCTGCCGTCAGAATCAAGCCGTTTTGTTCCGGTTGGGTACGGATTTTAAGATGTTCAGAAGGAAGGACGGTCTGGCCGACTATCATGGAATGACGAAGATATTAAACGGTCTGGTCGTTCCGCTCAGGGGCGGGTATCAATTGTCCAATACTGCGCTGGCACTGGCAGTTATTGAAATCATTGAGAAAAATGGATTTGTGACGGATTCTGAGGCTATATATTCCGGATTGAAAAAAACGCACTGGGAAGCCAGGATGGAAATCCTTTCCGAGCGGCCTTTTTTCCTGCTCGATGGTGCACATAATCCTTCCGGGGTCAGCGCTTTGCAAAGTGCGCTTAAAAAGGATTTTTCCTGGCGACGTTTGATTCTGATTTTTGCTGTGTTGGCGGATAAAGATTATCTTGCCATGCTGAAAAAAATTGCACCGCTCGCCGCAATAACGATTTTACCGCCCTTGCAGACCAACCGCGCCGTTAAGGCGCGGGAGTTGGCCCGGGTGATGAAAGGTCTGGGCTGCCGGGCAATTGTTTCCGAGAGTGTTGGGCAAGCGATTCTGAAGGCCATGAAGATGGCCGCTGATTCAGACATGATCTGTGCCCTTGGATCATTTTATCTTGCGGGAGAGATAAAACAGGTATTTCATCAAATGCATTCTTGTGATAAGCAGCACGGCGATGCGGGACAAGGTAGGATCTAGCCTTGAACCACCTGGAAGGGACGTCCGGTTAATCCTGTCGAAAGCGGATGAATGCTGTTTTGCTTTGATTGTAAATGGATGAAGAAGGTTGATGGCTTTGTTGATTCAATTTAAGCATAAATGTAAAATTACCGTTCTGGCGATTTGCATTATTCTATTCTCATTGAGCAGCGTTGTTGTGGCTCAAGACTTCAATGCTCCTGAAGACGGTCCGGTGAAGATTGAGGCGGATACTCTTTCCTATGATAACGAAAAAGATGTTTATTCAGCCAAAGGCAATGTTATTATTCATTACGGCGACGGTGTTTTAACCTCTGACGCTGCCGAATATGACCGTAAGAACAAACTGGCAACGGCAGAAGGAAACGCAGTTTTAAAGATGGCTCAAGACTCGCTCGCGGGTGATAAAATTGTAGTAAATGTAGAAGACAAAACCGGAGTGGCCTATAATTCCAAGGTTTTTTATGCCCGTAATCATTTTTACATAAAAGGCGACAGGATCGAAAAGACAGGGGAAAACAGTTATTATATTGAGAATCCCCTGGCCACGACCTGTGACGGCGATAACCCTGACTGGCAACTGGCTGGTTCTAAAATGAAAGTGACACTGGAAGGATATGGCTGGGTGAACAGCGCCCGGTTTCTGACGAAGGGTTTCCCGGTGTTGTATTCCCCCATGGTTGCGTTTCCCGCGAAAACCAAGCGACAATCGGGTTTTCTCCTTCCGTATCTTGCCTATTCGAGGGATAAACACGGCATTGATATTGAAATTCCATTTTTTTGGGCGATCAATCCACAGATGGACGCGACCTTGTACACTCGTTACATGGAAAAACGAGGATTGAAGCAGGGTGTGGAATTCCGTTATTTCGCGGGCACCAAGTCGTTTGGAACGATTTATTTGGACTATCTGGAAGACAACAAAAGTGTGAATGACACGTTTGGAAAGAATCAGCACCGCGACTGGCAGGGTATGCACCGTCGGTGGTCTTA
Source organism: Deltaproteobacteria bacterium ADurb.Bin151 (assembly GCA_002070455.1). GTDB lineage: Bacteria > Desulfobacterota > Syntrophia > Syntrophales > Smithellaceae > UBA8904. Next base: position 15,320 of record MWDG01000010.1, on the reverse strand, counting down.
TTATATCAATCATCAGACAACGATAGATCCGCAATTCTATTTCCGGGCGGATTTGCGGCGTGTTTCCGATTCCTGGTATTTCCGTGATTTCAATTCCCATAATTACTATTTAACGAATTACGCTGCGACGGAGAACGACCCGTTTCGAAAAGTTCCTTTTCAGGCAAACGAGTCTCTGCCTTTTCTGGAATCGTCCGTCCGCCTGTTTAAGGGATGGAACAATTACAATATCATGGCCCGCATCAGTTCAGTTGATAATTTTACAACCGCAAATAATGAAGGCACCCTGCAAAGATATCCCGAAATCATTTTTACCGGTATTAAACAGAGGGTATTCTCCACACCGTTGTATCTGGAGTTTGAGGGCAATTATGATTATTTTTACCGGGGTCAAGGTCAGAAAGGTCATTATCTTGATTTTGCACCGACCCTGTCCATGCCCTTTGCAGTTTCCAAATATGCGAAAATTGTCCCGCAAATAAAACTGAGAGAACTATACTGGAATCGTGACGATTCGCGAGCAGATTCTGAAAACCGGAACGGCAACCGCACGATCTATAATGCAGGTGTGTCCGCCAGCAGCAGGATTTCCCGGGTCTTCAATGTCAACATTCAGAACTGGGAAAAATTACGACATGAAATCAAACCGGAAGTTTTTTATTCCTATATTCCGGAAATCCGGCAGCACAATCTTCCTGATTATTTACCAAGAAGCTACACGCTGCTGGATAGTTTTCTGCCCAATGATATATTTTATACAAACGCCCTGCAGCAGCAAAATGCGGTTGCGTGGGCCCTTACCAATACGCTAACCGCCAGGATAAAAAGCACAAATGGTGAGCGCAGTTACCTGGAACTATTACGTTTCAAACTGTTTCAGGTCTATGACATTAATGAATACAGACGAGACGTGAGCGGTTCGGCCACGGAAAATCGTCCCCTGTCTGATCTCGGCATGGAGCTGAATTTCGCACCACACCCCTATGTTTCCTTTTCTGCCCGCAATCGGTATAGTCCCTACAACGGTTGGAAACAAATGAACTATGACCTGAGTCTCCGGGACTGGCGCGGCGACAGACTGATATTCGGTTACCGCTACACGCTTGATTCCATCGAAGAGGTCAACGCGGATCTCAGAGCGGTCATTACCGATAACCTGACGGGTCGGCTTGTTCTCCGTCTTGATCGTTTCAACAACCGGACGGTTGAAACCACAGTCGGCCTGTTCTATTCAAAACAATGCTGGGGCGTAGGGGTGGATTATACCAGATCGTACAATGATGACACCGTTATGCTGAAAATATCATTGGCCGGATTAGGCATGTTAGGGATTTAATGAGATTTTTCCCCTTTATGGCCTAAAAGAACCGTGTCGATCCGATCCATTTTAAAATCAGCATTTGATTCAAATATTTTCCTTGACAAAAGGAAGGGAATTGCATAGTTTGCATCTTTAAATTTTTAGTAAAGTGACGGTTTATTATGAAGACATTTTCAGCGAAGGCAGAAGAGACAAAGAAAGACTGGTATGTAGTCGATGCATCCGGAAAAGTGCTGGGAAGACTGGCCAGTGAGATTGCCCTGCGCCTTCGGGGCAAACATAAGGCCATTTATACACCGCATGTCGATACAGGTGATTTTATTGTGGTGGTCAATGCAGAAAAGATCATCCTGACCGGCAAAAAGCTTACGGACAAAATCTATTATTCCTATTCCGGATATCCGGGAGGATTAAGAGAAACGGCTGCCGGAAAGATGCTGGCGGAAAAACCGGAAAAACTCATTCGTATTGCCGTAGCCGGAATGATGCCCAAGAATAATCTGGGTAGAAAAATGTTGAAAAAACTGAAAATATACAGCGGCAATGCGCACCCGCATGACGCTCAGTGTCCAAAGACGCTGGCGGTATAATCTGCGCCGGTCGATGATTGATTGATTTTTATTTCATTTGGGAGAAGCCATGACAGTACAACGATTTTATGCAACCGGTAAAAGAAAAAGCGCTATTGCGCGTGTCTATATGAAGTCAGGGAGTGGGAGTATCGTAGTCAACAAAAGAAACTACGAAGAGTATTTTTCCCGTCCCAGCCTGAAGATGATCATCCGGCAGCCACTGGAAATTACCGGTAAGCAAGACCAGTTCGATTTTTATGTTAACGTAAGTGGCGGCGGCGTGGCAGGCCAGGCCGGTGCCGTGAAACACGGAATTTCCAAAGCGCTTCTGGGGTATGACGCCGAGTTGCGTTCCATTTTGAAAAAGGCGGGATTTCTGACGCGTGATGCCCGCATCAAGGAACGGAAGAAATATGGCCAGCCGGGAGCCCGCAAAAGATTTCAATTTTCCAAGCGCTGATCAAACAGGGGGGGGCTTTCAGGCCTCCCTTTTTTTTGGAGTTTTTTATGGCAATTCAAGCAGCAATTTTCGGGGCCAGTGGATACACGGGCCAGGAGCTCATTCGGATTTTATCCGGTCATCCGCAGGTGAATCTGGTGGCGGTTACATCCAGGCGATATGCCGGACGACCGGCGACGGAAATCTATCCTTCACTGTCCGGTATGACTACCCTGACCTATTCAAATGCAACTCCACAGGAGATTTCCAACCTTTGCGATGTGGCTTTTCTGGCCCTGCCGCACGGTGTTTCCATGGATATCGTGCCCGTGTTCATCAACGCGGGCAGGCAAGTCATTGATCTTTCTGCCGATTATCGTCTGCGGGACCTTGCTGTTTACGAAAAATGGTATGCAAAACACAGCAGTGCCGATCTTTTCGGACAGGCCGTTTACGGTCTTCCTGAACTTTACCGGAATGAAATTAAACAAGCCCGGTTGATAGCCAATCCGGGTTGTTATCCAACCAGCATTATTCTGGGACTTGCGCCGGTTTTGAAAAACAAGCTTGTGGATGTATCCACGATCATTGCTGATTCGGCATCCGGCGTGAGCGGTGCGGGAAGAGATCCCCAGGTCACTTCGCTGTTTTGCGAAGTGGACGGAGGCTTCAAAGCTTACAAGGTGGGAAAGCACAGACATACGCCGGAAATTGAGCAGGAATTGAACAGACTGGCAGGGGCTGATTTTGCGATTACTTTTACACCGCACTTATTGCCGGTGAAAAGAGGAATCCTGAGCACAGTTTACGCAACGCTTAAGACGGATATTACGCTTTCCGACCTTCACGCAATGTATGCGTCTTTTTATGAAGGAGAAAAATTTATTCGGATATGTCCGGAAGGGACGTACCCCAACATTTCCTCTGTTTGCGGGTCAAATTACTGCGATATCGGTCTGGCTCTGGATTCGAGGACGAAACGGATCATTATTATTTCCGCTATTGACAATTTAGTCAAGGGGGCGGCCGGACAGGCCATTCAAAATATGAACATCATCTGTTCTCTGTCGGAAGACAGCGGCTTGAATGTACCGCCGCTTTATCCCTGAAGAAAGTGGGGAAAATGCCTCAAAAATTATTTAATACGAAAACAAGAAAAAAAGAAATCCTGCAGCCGGTCAAGGAAAGTGCCATCGGCATGTACGTCTGCGGGATTACTGCATACGATGTTTGCCACGTAGGTCATGCACGTGCCGCGGTTGTTTTCGATGTTGTTTTTCGTCATTTAAAAGCTCGCGGCTACAACGTGACGTACGTTAAAAACTTTACCGACATTGACGATAAAATCATTGATCGGGCAAATAAAGAAGGTGTTGATATCTACCGAATCACTGAACGTTACATCAAACTCCATGACGAGGATATGGCTGCCCTCAATGTTTTAACGCCCACGGTAACGCCCAGGGCAACTGCGCATATGTCGGACATGATTGACCTGATTGCAATTCTGGAAGGTAAAGGTATTGCCTACGCGGTGGATGGAGATGTGTTTTTTGCGGTTGACAATTATCCGGCATATGGCGGATTATCCGGACGTCATCTGGATGAAATGATGGCCGGTGCACGTGTGGACGTCAACGATAAGAAAAGAAATCCTCTTGATTTTGTTCTCTGGAAAAAGAGCAAGGAAGGCGAACCTTTCTGGGAAAGTCCGTGGGGCAAAGGCAGGCCGGGCTGGCATATTGAGTGCTCGGCCATGAGCCGGAAGTATCTTGGTGAAACATTCGATATTCACGGTGGCGGTGAAGACCTCGTTTTCCCTCACCACGAAAATGAAATTGCGCAATCCCAGGCGGCGACGGGAAAACCTCTGGCCAATTACTGGATGCACAACGGATTTGTGAAGATCAACGCGGAAAAAATGTCAAAGTCCCTGGGGAACATTTCCCCGATACGGGACATTATCCAGCACTACCACCCGGAAGTCCTGCGTCTGTTTATCCTTCAGAGTCACTACAGGAGTCCTGTGGATTACTCTGATACGGCGATGAAGGAAACCAGGACAGCCCTGATTCGCTGCTATTCCGCACTTCAGTTGATGAAAGAAACAAAGGATAAATTAGGCTCCCACAGTGGTGACAGTCTTTTGAGTGATCAGTCCGGGTATGTGAACAAATTAGAGGAACTGAAAGACCAATTTAATGAAGCTCTTGACGATGATTTTAATACGGCACAGGCTCTGGGCTATGTTTTTGAAACTGCCCGGTTGATCAACAATATCAATGCCGTGGAAAAGAAGATGGAACCGGTAGCCAAAAAGATCATTTTGGATACTGCAACGGGTGTTTTCTCTCATTTTGGTAATGTGCTGGGTATTTTTCAACACGATCCAGAAGTCTTCTTTCTGACTGATCGCGTTATTGAAGCCGGCAAACGCGGTCTGGATGTTTCGCGGATAGAACTGATGATCACGGAAAGGCAAAAAGCCCGTGCAGACAAGGACTGGAGCAGGGCTGACGACATTCGGCGGGATCTGGCGTCTCAGGGGGTTATTTTAAAAGATTCGGCAGATCATACAACATGGCTGATTGAATAGATAACGGTCTTCATTCTTTTACCGCCCGTGCTTGCAGGTTTTCCTAATATTTTTTCCTGTTTTCATGAAAGTTATGGAAAAGAACCATTATAATGGTATATACTTAATATTATTAGTATCATTTGTAATAAAACACCTCTTCACCGTGTGAGGCATAACATGAAGAACATATCTGTAAAAGGGTTGGTATTTGCCATCGTAATCATCGGATTTTTTGTTGTTTTCTGGACTTCTTCGGACAGCCTGGTTTCCGCAAAGGAAAAAAATATCTATAAGGAAATTAAAACATTCAACGAAGTGTTGGACATGGTGCAGAAAAATTATGTGGATCAGGTGGATTCGTCCTCGTTAATTCAGGGGGCGATAAACGGTATGATCAAAACACTGGATCCGCATAGCTCGTTTATGACTCCTGATGTATACAAGGGGCTGGAGGAGGAGACACAAGGGCATTTTGGAGGCATAGGGATCGAGATTACCCTGGTGAAAGACGTGTTGACTGTTGTGTCTCCCATTGAAGATACTCCCGCATATAAAGCGGGTGTGAAAGCTGGGGATCAGATCATCAAGATTGACGGCAAAACCACAAAAGATATCTCCATGATGGAAGCTGTAAAAAAGCTGCGCGGCAAGAAGGGCACGAAAGTGACCATCACGATTACGCGGGAGGGGATGATTAAACCTAAGAATATTATCTTGACCCGTGCCGAAATTCAGGTTCAAAGTGTGAAGGCAAAAACTTTCGATCACAATATCGGATATATCCGCATCTCTTCCTTCAATGAAAAAACCGCAGCCGATCTTCGCAAAGCCCTTGCCGACGTGAAAGTAAAATCGGATCCCATGCAGGGGCTGGTTCTGGATTTGAGAAACGATCCGGGAGGACTTTTAAATCAGGCGATTGAAGTATCTGATATGTTTTTAAGATCAGGTGTTATCGTATCCACGCGCGGACGAACGAAAAGTATGGAAACCAGGATGCAGGCCAAAGATGACGGAGCCAGGGAAGTGACGGTTCCCATGGTTGTTCTTGTGAATGAAGGAACAGCGAGCGCAGCGGAAATTGTGGCCGGAGCCCTTCAGGATAACGGACGCGCGTTGATTGCAGGGACCCAAACATTTGGCAAGGCTTCCGTACAAACCGTGATCCGCCTGGAAGACGGATCGGCTCTAAAATTGACAACGGCCCGGTATTATACGCCCAAGGGCAGGTCTATCCAGGCTGAGGGAATCAAACCGGATCTGATCGTAAAGCTGAAGAAGCCGTCGCAGGATACGACGGATAGTCAACCCGACGAGATGATGCGGGAAAAAGATCTTGAAGGTCACATCCTGCCTGCCGGAGAAGAAGACAGGGAAACAGAGGACCGTAAAACAGACAGCTCAAAAGAAATGGACGATCTGGAAAAAGACAATCAGGTGAGGACCGCTGTTGATATTTTAAGGGGCTGGCATATGATGAAAAAGAATCTGGCCAACTGATGTTTTTTTGAGGCAAACGAAACGTGGCCGCGAAAAAGAAAAAAAATAACAAAAAAATTTTGAATGCGTTTTTAGCGGTCTTGATCGTTGCATCTGTTGCCGCGATTTTGTACGTGAGTTTTTTTCATCGGGAAGAAAAGGGTCTACAGCCGGCGGAGAAGAAACAATCGTCGCAGCAGAAGGTCGTCTCCAAAGAAAAATCGCAGACGCCGACCCGGGTCAAAGAGGTAAAGGAAAAGGAAAAAACCAGGGACTCTTCCGTGTCCGAATCTGCGGTCGAGCCAAACATGAAGAAAGAAAAAATTATTGTTGCCAAGATTGTGCCGCCCCGGTTAACCGTCAAGCAGGTTGCCATTATTATTGACGACATTGGCCAGGACATGAAGTCTTTGCGGGATCTTTTGAATATTGACGCGGACATTACCTTTGCCATTTTACCGCTTCTGCCCCATTCACGTGAAGCGGCGGAAACCCTGCATAGAGCCAACCGTGAAACCCTGCTGCACCTGCCGATGGAACCACTTTCCTATCCGAAGGAAAAGCCCGGCGCAGGGGCTCTTTTTACGGAGATGAATGATGCGGAAATTGTGTCACAACTGGAAAAAAATATGGCCAGCGTCCCTTATGTTTCCGGTGTCAACAACCACATGGGTTCCAAATTCATGGCTGACGAAGAAAAGCTAACGCCGGTTTTCAGGCAGTTGAAGAAAGAGGGGTTGTTTTTTATTGATTCACGAACAACCCCTTCATCTAAAACCCGGTCGGCTGCCGAAAAAGTCCATTTGACTGTTGCGTCGCGCAGGGTCTTTCTGGATAATGATCGGGACTATAAGAAGATCTATCAAATTCTGATGAATGTGATAGAGACACCGGCAGGCGGTGCGCCGTTGATCGTGATTGGCCATCCCTATCCGGAAACAATTCGGGCGATACGGGATGCCAGCAAAGTTTTTCGGGAGAAAGGTGTTTCCATCATTCCCGTATCAAAACTGATCAAGACGGCTTCTTCGCAAGGCGTATCCTGATGATATCTGAATTGAAAGCATCTGTGTACCTATGCAAAAACAATTAATTATTTTCATAATCTGCGGAATTCTTTTTTCCGCGGCGCAGGGTGATTGCACGCCTCCCCTGAAGCAGCATTTGACATCCAATACATCCGTTGATGACGTTTATTCCAAAGAGGCTGCGTATCATTATTCACTGGCTGTTTTGTTACGGTTGAATCATGAACTGTCGCAAGCGATCGACCAGATGAAAAAAGCGCTCGCTATTCATCCGGATTCTATTTATCTGAATACCGAACTGGTTTCGCTGTATGCTGAACACCACGATTTTGACAATGCTCTGTCGCTCGGCGAGACCATGCTGGCTAAGAATCCAGGGAATGTCGAACTGCGGTCGATCCTGGGGGGGGTATATTTCAATTTACGCAAATACGATAAAGCGGTTCAAGAGTATCAGACCATTATTGAGATTGACCCGAAAAACCTGGTTGCCCGCCTATTCCTGGCGACAATTTATACACAGGAGAAAAAGTATGATTTGGCGAGTAAGGTTTATCAGCAGCTCCTGAAAATGGATCCCGGTAATATGATCGGGATGTATTATTATGCGAAAATATTGACTCAAATGAACCGTCCGGCAGAGGCGGAAGCGCTTTATAAAAAAATGACCTTGCAAAAACCGGAGTTTGAAGCGGCCTGGCTCAGTCTTGCTGCTCTTTATGAAAACGAAAAAAAATATAGTGAGGCCATTGCTGTTTATCGGGCTTATCTGGAGATAAACCCTGCCAGGATCATTTTTCGTGTGAAGATCGCACAGCAGCTGGTTAAAGCGAATAAGCAGTCCCTGGCGGAAAAAGAGTTGAAAGAAGCATTGCAGGTTGATCCGGCCAACCGGGATGTCCGAACCATGCTGGGATTGTTGTATTACGAAATGAAGCAGTTTGATGCGGCGGCGGCCCAATTTTTGATGATTTTGCAATCATCGCCGGGAGATGAAAAAATCCGCTATCTTCTGGCCAATACGCTGGAGCAAAAGGGTGATTTGTCTGCCGCATTTATGGAGTATCAGAAAATATCCCCTGATTTTGAATTATATGCAAATGCCCAGGTCCTTGCAGCCATGATTCGCAAGAAAGAAGGCAGAATTGAGGACGCCATTGCAGTTATCGTCCGGGCCATCGAAAAGAAAGACGATCAGGCAGCACTGTATCTGTATTTGTCATCCCTCCATGAAGAAAAAAAAGATATGGACGCAGCGGAAAAAATAATCCAGGAAGGCATCAGTCGTTTCCCCCGCAATACCGATATGTATTATGTCCTGGGAACGCTTCAGGAGAAAACGGATCGCTTTGAGGAGAGCATCAAATCGATGAGAAAAGTGCTGGACATTGATCCGCAAAATGCCGACGCTCTAAACTTTATCGGCTACACGTATGCTGATCGTGATATTCACCTTGACGAAGCAGAGCAAATGATTGTTCAGGCACTGAAGATCAAACCGAAAAATGGATACATCCTGGATTCTCTGGGCTGGGTTCATTTCAAGAAAAAACAATACGACAGCGCCCTGAAACATCTCAAGGAGGCTCTGGAGCTGCTGCCGGACGATCCTAATATTAATGAACATATAGGGGATGTTTATCTGAAGATCGGACGGGAGCAGGAAGCGCTGCAGTATTACCGGAAGGCAGTGAAGATAGATCCTGCTAATCTCAAACTGAAAGAGAAACTGGAAAATCTGATCAATAAAAAATAAGGGATTACCAGAATCCTGATCATCTCCCCTGAAAGTGTTTGCAAGATGTGTTTTCCCCCCCCACGCGTCATACTGTTATTTGTCCTGTTCATTCTCGTCTGCGGATGTGCTGCCGGGAAGCGTTTCTCTTTGCCTTTTGGACCACCTGAAACATCTTTAACTACGATGGTTCCGGTCCTTCAGGAAACAGACAGGATTGTGGCTACGGCGGAAATTGACCTGAAGACAGAACAGGGACATTATCCGGTTCGGGCTGCATTGATTATGCAGAAACCCTCCTATCTGCGACTGGAGATACTGCCGGTGATCGGTACTCCCGATTTATATCTGGCGGCCACACCGGATCATCTGCAAATATTTATTCCGTCGAGGGAAGAATTTTATGCAGGGAAGCCATCTGCCGAAAACCTGGCCCGTTTTTTACCATGGGGGTTCAATGTTGAGGATATTGTAATGATTCTTACCTGCAGCCTTTCCCCTTCCGGCGGGAAGGAGTTTCTCCGGGCAAGCGATCATGAGGATGGCCTGACGGGATTTGATCTGAAAAGCCCTTCGGGTTTTACGCAAACATTCTGGATGGACAAAAGCGGTAAGGTGAAAAAGCTGATCCGCCATGATCCGGAGGGTAGAGAAATGTTTCAAGTAAGCTATGAGGATTACACATCAGAAAGCAACCTGGCTGGAAAGATAACGGTTATTCGTACAGACCAACTGACAAGTATTTCTGTAAAATATACGGATCTGAAAATAGTCCGGGAAACGAATTTTGCGGTTTTTGAACTGTCCGTTCCCGCAGGTATTCAAAAAATCAATTTGGATTAATTGCATCATGCGTCCGGATGGCCTGACGTAGCTGATTTTCTGTCTGATACTAATCAGCGAATGGTGGTATGTGTCTTTGCGGAGCGTTATCGGAAAAAAAGCAAAATAAAGGGGGCATGAGATGAAGCCCCCTTTCATGCAGCTGTTTGTTGTACAGATTACTTGATTTGCTGAAGCTTGGCACGTGCGGTCTTTGCCTGATTGGTGTTGGGATAATCTTTTATGACTTGTTGTAAAAGCAGACGTGCGCTTGCCTTGTCGCCCAGGCTTAAAAATGAAAAGCCTTGCTTTAAAAGAGCATGAGGCACTTTATTGCTGTTGGGGAATTTTTTGGTCACATTGTCATATTCAAGAATGGCTTTTTCGTATTGCCTTTCATTAAAATAACATTCACCCATCCAGAACTGCGCGTTATCAGAATACTCTCCTGTGGGATAGGTGGCCAGAAAGCTTTGAAAGGCTTCCCTGGCTTTTGTGTAGTTGCCTTTTTTATACAGCTGATAAGCTGCTGCATACTGTGAAGCTTTGCTCTGCTTGTCGGAAGAAGTATCCTGCGGTAAAACGGAACCATCCATGCCACCGTATGAATCTTTCTTGCTGATTTCCAGAAAGTTTTCGATGAAATTGATTTTCTGCTCTAGCTGCTCCAGCCTTTTATGGTATGTGCTGTCTCCTCTCGCATCCGGGAAAGAACCCTTTTGCATCGCCTCGACATGTCCACGCAATTGCTGAACCTGCTCGCGCAACTCCGACATGTCTGCACTGGTGTTGGCCTGTCCTTTTCGCATCGTCTCGATAGCTTGTTTTTGTTCTTCCTGCATCATTCGCATGCGGATGTCCAAGGCGGCAATTTTATCCTCCACTTCCCGATTTACTTCCGTACGGACATTTTTCAAGTCAGAGGACGTAGCGCAGGATGTGAGCAACGCCACCATTACCGTGAATACAAGATACAAATAACGTTTCAAGGCTTTATCCTTTAACCCCCTCATACGGAATGAGTGTTCTTTATCCTTAAATTGCTTTGATATCATAACGTTCATTTCACACCTTGCCGGCATGCTGCAAGGTGGTTCATCAGCTCATTACTATTTTAAATGGAATTCCGCACGTCTGTTTTTAGCCCATGCCTCTTCTGTGCTTCGGGGATCCAGAGGATTTTCTTCGCCATAACTGATGGCCTGCATGCGCGATGCGCTGACGCCGAGGTTCATCAGATATCGCTTGGCTTCCTGAGCCCGTCTTTGTCCGAGAGCCATGTTATATTCGGCAGTGCCCCTTTCATCACAGTATCCCTCAATGACAATCTTTCCACTTTTGTGGCTAAAGATTGTAGCATTGTGTTTGAGTGTGTCGCGTGCGTCCGGACGAATGTTGGATTGATCGTAGTCGAAATAAATGTTTTGGGGAGTTAAAAGAGCCGCGTCTCTCGCTCTCATGGCAGCCTCCCGCTCCGCCTGTTCGCGTGCCCTCCGGGCGGCTTCGTCTTCTGTGGCTGCATCATCCCTTACCACGGCTGATTTATCCGCGCAACCACCGAATATGGTTAAACAAAATGCAAAAACAAGAAATATCCCAATCACTGCTAAATATTTTTTCATGATCCTCTCCTTTCAAGGTTTGAAAAAAGTAAATTTAATTTATTATTGTAAACATATCTTTCCGAATTTCGTCAATAAAAATAACAGGCATCTGAATTGAATACGAGATATTTTCAATAAGGCGACAAGCAAATCTGATTTTCAGCCTTCATTTCGAATTTCAGGATGAACATGGTGTTTCCTATACGGCAAAGATGAAAAAAATTCAACCCCCATAAAAAATCATTTTAATGAAGGAGACCAGGAAGGCATGACCAGATGGTTTGCACTCTCGAAGAGAACCCGTGTTTTCATGCCGTTGGCATTGATGATGCAAATACGGCTTCTGCCGCCCTGACGGGAACTGAAAACAATCTGTCTGCCGGATGGGGACCAGGACGGATATTCATTGTCTGCATTGTCAGAAGTCATCTGCATCACGCTACCGCCACCTTCATCAACGGTGAAGATTTGATATCTCCCGCCCGCAAGACCCTCATACGCAATTTTACCGCCGCGGGGAGACCAGGAAGGAGATGTATTGTATTTCCCGTGAAAGGTGATTCTTCTTTCACCGCTGCCGTCTGCATTCATGACAAAGATTTGCGGTGACCCGGAGCGATTCGATACAAATGCAATTTTTTGTCCGTCGGGCGACCAGGTCGGAGAAACGTCAATAGAATAGCTGTTCGTCAGGCGCTTGATCTGCATGGTGCTGATATCCAGGACATAAATATCTTCATTGCCGTCTTTGCTCAGCGTCAGCAGAAGTTTTTTACTGTCCGGCGAGAAGGATCCACATAGATTCAGGCCCTCGAACGAAGCAACGGTTCTTTCACTGCCGGTTTTCAAATTACGCAGATAAACCTGTGGCCGTCCGTTTTTGTATGATGTAAAGGCAAGATATTGACCGTCCGGCGACCAGCGGGGCGATGTAACAATGCTCTGATGACCTGTCAAGTTGTTCATGCCCGATGCATCGTAGTTCATCGAGTAAATATCAGAACCGGATTTTCTTTTAATGATAAAAGCAACTTTTGTATTAAAATCTCCCGCGTCGCCTGTCAACGCAATCAGGATATCGCGGGCAATGGCAAGCGCAAGGGGTTTTGTTTCGCCGCCCGGGTTTGCATATCTTTTATTAAAAAGCATTTCACCCCGTGCAACATCATACAGGCGGGCCTCTGCAAGCATGTCTTTTCCTTGAGTCAGGTCACCCCTCACCAGGAAATCCGCTCCGATGGCCGTCCATTCCTGAAAACGGATTTTTTCCGGGTACCCCGGTTCAACGCCTTCGAGGAAACTTCTTTTGTCCAGGATTTTAAAGAGCCCCGTCATATCGAGATAGTTTTTGATTTCATCGGTAATCGTGGAATGAAGGCCTGAAGATGTTGGTGTTGCCGGATTCTTATTTTGAAAATCACAAACCGCAATGGGGAATTGTTGAAAGCCCGGTGCGTCAATATCAATATACACTTTGGCCAGGGCGGTGCTGCAGGTGCCGCAGATCGCAAGGAAAACGAAAAGGATTAATATCTTAACAATATTTTTTTTGTCCATAAGTATTCATCATCCATCATTGAATTTGTTCAGCGAAAGTCCTCGGAGTGAAACCGGATGCCAAAATCGATGAAACCCTCGTTTATCCATCCGGCAAGCGGAGGGAAGGGGGCGGATTTCTTTACCGCGCGCATGGCGGATTCATCAAAATAAGCGTTGCCGGAACGTTTTTCAAAATCGATGTATTCCAGTGCTCCGCTCCGCGCTATTCTTACTTCAATAATGGTTTCTATGTTGTTTTTCGGCATCATCGTGGGCGGCAAGGTCCAGTTCTTTTTGATTCTGGCCCATACGAAGCGGCTATACTCGTCTATTTTTGACGCGTTGGCAGACGATGATGCCGCACCAATACGACCGCTTGCAGATCCGTAAGGAACACCCGGCGTCTCGCCTGTTCCGCTTCTGGCAAGTTCTTTTCGACGCAGGGCATCGATTTTTTTCTGAACATCCGCTTTAGAAAGCTCTTGTCGGCGGATCGCATCAATTTTCTTCTGAAGATCCGACTGTCTGATATCTTTACTTTTGTCTGTAATAATATCCTTAACCGTGTCTTTTAAGGACTCTTTTTTTTTAGTTATCGGGACGTCTGATGGGGATTCCAGTTTTCGCTTCAGAATGACGGGAGGTTCCGGAGCGGGAGGCTGAAAAATGTCTTTCGGCATGGATGATCCCCGCGGCGGCTGCAGAACTTCAGGGCCCACGAGCGCGACGGAATAGGGGGCACCGAAGGTCAGCTGCCTGGATGCTCCGGGCACGGTGATGATGATGGCGGCAATCGCAATCAGGTGAAGAAGAACGGAAGCGAAAAACATTTGGTAGGGACTGCCGGTATTACCGAATGAGCCTTTATGGAACAGCCGGGACGTCATTTCATGTCCTCAGGCGGTTCCGTGATCATTCCAAGTTTGTCGACGCCCGCTTTGCGTATTTCCGACATGACTTCAACCACAAAACCATAGGAAACATTTTTATCGGCTCGCAGGAAAATCTCGCGGTCAACCCGCTGTTCAAAAATGGCGGCAAGTTTTGTGTTGAGATCCTGCAGAGACATCCGGGTTTTATTTAGGAAAATTTCTTTGTTTTCGTTGATGCTCAGAATCAGTTTCTCTTCTGCGAGATCTACGGTTTTTGACTTGACGCGCGGCAGATTGACATCGATTCCCATGGAAAGCATCGGCGCCGTCACCATGAAAATGATGAGAAGAACGAGCATGACGTCAACAAGCGGAGTGACATTGATGTCCGCCATGGATTTATTTTCGGAATTTCTTCTGCGTGAATGCCGCATGATGCTTTATCCTGAGAAAGTTTATTTACTGATCAGATGGCGCTCGACGATGTTTAGGAATTCATCGGCAAAATTATCCATTTCCTGCACCATCGTTTTAGATTTGTTTAAGAAGTAATTGTAGAAAATAACAGCCGGGATTGCCGCGGCCAGGCCTGCCGCCGTTGCAATCAGTGCTTCCGAGATGCCGGGAGCCACAACAGCCAGCGTTGCCGAGCCACGTGCGCCAATGGCTTTGAAGGTTTCCATAATTCCCCAGACCGTACCGAATAACCCAATGAAGGGACTGGCAGAGCCTGTTGTCGCCAGAAATCCCAGCGAGCTTTCAAGTTTGGTCATTTCCGTGTTGGATGCCCGGTTCAGTGCTCTCTGTACATTATCAATGGATGAGAGACTGATTTCTTCAGGACGGGCTGTGTCTTTGGAAACTTTGTTTATTTTGCTTAATTCCGCGTAACCGACACGAAAGACTTCCGCCGTTGTTGAGTGAGGATATTTTTTGGCTGCCGGCACGACCTCTGAAAGTTTATTGCTGCGCTGATAGTCGGAATCAAACTCTTCGTTCTCTTTCCTGATTTTTCGATAATAACGGAATTTCAGAAAAATGATGGTCCAGGAAATGATAGAAAAGATGAGCAGGATCAGCAAAACAAATTTGACCATAAAACCGGCATCTGCAATCATGCCTAAAAGCGAACCGTGAAAATTTCCTCCAATATCTAAAGATCCAATATCTTTCACTTTGTTATCTCCGGAAATGTTTTGAAATTTGCGTGTAACCTAAAGGAAAATCCTATCGTTGTCAATACCTCTTTTCCCCGGTGTAAGAAGCAAATGATTTGTCCGGTTTTGTAGCACATAAACTGTCCGGTTGCTAAGTTACCTGGATGGAGGTGA
>MWDG01000009.1 GCA_002070455.1 Deltaproteobacteria bacterium ADurb.Bin151 | reverse complement strand
GAAGAAGCGGACAGAAGTTCAGGAAGGATAAACCATTAACCGCCGCTTAAGCGAAAATCATGATCTGTGGATATAGCAAGCCCCCTCAAGGCCCTCCATCTTGAGGGGGCTTTTTTGTAACAAGCCCCTCGCTTTTTCATAACCTTGCAAGTTGAAAGTTCCGATGGAATTATGAGATTGCTTCGCTAAGCTCGCAATGACCTGGAAGGAAGGCCGTAGCATTCCAAGTCACGCGGATTCACCATTTATTATAAGCCTTCGGGTCATGCGTTTCAATCGATGAGAGAAATCCTAAATCTCCACAACCCTGATCCCCTTGAACCTAGAACCTTAAACTTTCTCCTTGTTTCTTCGGTCGCTGAGCCTGTCGAAGCATCCTTAATTTCTTGACTTTTTCATTAGATTAGCTCAAATTTAATGAGACTCTGCAATATGTTTATGGCTTTGCCATATCTTATTCATTATGCACAGCATTTTAGATAAAATGTATGCCGGGCTGTGCGAAAGAGAAACCGGACATTGCAGAAATCTTTGAAGCGGAGGATCGATGAAAACAAGGATCTTGGTAGTTGATGATAACACGGACATTCAAGACATGCTGAAAAGCATGATGGAACACCAGGGCTGGGAAGTCTGTCAGGCGGCAAACGGCAAAGAGGCTTTGGAGATCGCGCAAAATCAGACTCCCGACCTGATTGTTTCGGACATCCTGATGCCGGTAATGGACGGTTATGCTTTGTGCCGTCTGTGCAAGGCGGACCCGAAGCTCAAAGACATTCCCTTTGTTTTCTACACGGCAACCTATACGGATCCGCATGAAAAAGATTTTGCGCTGGATCTCGGGGCCGACAGCTTTGTCGATAAACCTCAGAAGCCGTCCACACTGATTAAAATCCTGAAAGACCTGCTGGAAAAAAAGAAATCAACTCAATCGCAGCCGAGAAAAATGTTTGGAGAGGAAATGGAGTTCTTCCGGCGGCACAACGAAATTCTTTTCAGCAAGCTCGAGAAGAAAATGTCAGACCTGGAGGCGGCAAATCTGGAGCTCCGCAAAGCTGAAGAGCAGTATCGTCTGAACTTTGAAAATATCAACGATATCATTTTTACATTTGATATGGACCTCAAGATCATCAGCATGTCTCCAAGTGTCGAAAAACTTCTGGGATACAAAGCCGAAGATTTTATCGGCCAGTCTGCTTCCGATTTAGGACGTCTCATGAAGACTCAGTTTACGGAGCAGGCGATCGATGATATCAACCGGATTATCAACGGTGAAGTGATCCCGCCGAAGTTTTATGAGGTGACTAAAAAAGATGGCACTATGACAATCGTTGAAATCAGCGCTTCCCTGATCAAGCGTGACGGAAAAGCCGCTGGAGTTGTTTGTGTATCCCGTGATATCACCGAACGAAAAAAGTCAGAGGAGCAATTACGGGACAGTGAAGAAAGATTCCGAATTCTCGCGGAGTCTTCTCCAACGGCCATTATGATGTTTCAAAACGACAAGTGGATCTACGCGAATTCCGCTGTGACGGAAATCACGGGTTACACGAAACAGGAAATTCTTGCCATGAATTTCTGGGATTTTGTCCACCCTGACGATCAGAAAATTGTTATAGAGCGGGGTAAGAACCGCCAGCAGGGCCTTCCCGTCACCGGCCGTTATGAATTCAGAATTGTTGCGAAAGACGGCAGAGTCAAGTGGATTGATCTTTCCGGGGCGACCGTTGTTTATAACGGACAACCCGCGGGGATTGTTTCCGTTCTGGACATCACCGCACGGAAGCAGGCCGATGAGGCGCTGCGGGAAAGCGAAAAAAGATACAGGCTTCTTGTCGATAAATTGCCCGATCTCGTGTTTGTCTTAAACATGGATTTAAAAACCATCTATGTTACTCCTTCCGTGCAGACATTATTTGGATTTACCCAGGAGGAGCGATTGCTTCAGACCGTTGACCAGCAGATGACGCCGGAATCCCTGGAAATTGTCATGAATACCCTGGCCAGGGAGCTTGAGCTCGAAAAGGAAGGACGCAGCGACCCGAATCGAAAAATCATGATGGAGTTGGAATATTACCACAAGGACGGATCAACCCGCTGGGTGGAAACGATTGTCAGCGGAGTCCGGGACGAGAAGGGGAATCTGGTTGCCGTTCATGGCGTAAACCGGGACATTACGGAACATAAGAAAGCGCAGGAAGAACTTCACAGGACGCTGGACAGGCTGAATAATGCAATGAACACAACCATCCATGTCCTGGCAGCCGCTGTTGAGGCACGGGACCCTTATACAGCCGGTCACCAGACGCGGGCTGCGAACCTGGCCTGTGCCATTGCCGCCGAAATGGGAATTTCCAGGGACAAGGTCGATGGCATCGGAATGGCAGGCTCGATACACGATATCGGGAAACTCTCCGTTCCCGCAGCACTGCTGTCAAAATCCTCAAAGCTGACCAGCGTCGAATTCTCACTGATCAAAGAACACGCAGAAAAAGGTTACGAGATGCTGAAGGATGTTGAATCATCCTGGCCGCTGGCGGAGATTGTTTATCAACATCACGAAAGGTTAAACGGTTCTGGTTATCCCCGAAAACTGAAAGAGGAAGAGATCCTTTTGGAAGCCCGTATTCTGGCGGTCGCCGATGTGGTGGAAGCCATGGCATCGCATCGTCCCTACCGTCCGGCCCTGGGTATTGAAGCTGCCCTCGAGGAGATCGAGAAAAACAGGGGGGTCCTTTATGACCGGTCTGTTGTCGAGGCCTGTTTAACATTGTTTCGTAAAAAAGGATATCATCTTCCTGATCTGTCGGCGTGATTTGGACCACAATGGCCGGAAAAAGATGAAGATGCTTCCGATTTTTATGATGATCAACACGACAAGATTGCTCATGTCCTGATTGGATTGATAAAGAATCGCGGAGGTTAAATGTTTATGGTTGTTAAAACAAAACCAACTATTAAATCAAGGATACCTGTCAAAAATAAAGCAAAAACCACAGTCAAACTAAAAGAAAAATCCAGGCCGGCTGCCGGATCAAAGAAAAGTGTGACTTCAGGGAAAGAGGATTTTGTCCGCCTTGCAGAAGATATCATCTCCAACGTCGGTGTCGGAATCTATGTCCTGCAGCAGGGGAAATTTGTCTATGTCAGTTCCCTCTACAAGAAGCTTTCGGGTTATTTGGACAAAGAGCTCATCGGCCTCAAGTCCCTCGATTACATTCATCCGGAAGACCGGGAGATAACCAGGCAGAACGCAATTAAGGCGCTGAAAAGAGAGCGCTCCGAACCTTATGAATACAGGTTCATTAAAAAAAACGGAGAGATCATGTGGGCCCTGGAGATGGTTTCTTCTGTCAAATACCGGGGCAAGAGGGCGGTGCTCGGCAGTTTTATGGATATTACCGAGCGCAAAATCATGGAGGAATCATTACACAAAAGTGAAGAAAAATACCGTTCAATCCTGGAAAATATTGAAGAGGGCTACGCAGAACTCGACCTGAAAGGGAATCTGGTCTTTTTCAATGACGCTTTGTGCAGAATTCATGGATATACCCGTGAAGAAACCATGAAGATGAAAAACTATCGCACGATTATGGATGACGATAATGCAAAAAAAATGTTTTATTACTATAACAAGGCATATTCTACAGGCCAATCCCTGAAAGAAGTCGAATATGAAATTATAGCCAAAGGCGGCCAAAGAAGATATCTTGAAACATCCATTACTCCTATTAAAGATCCGAAAGGAAAAATCCGCGCGTTCCGGGGAATTCTAACAGACAGGACGGAACGAAAGAAAACAGAGGAAGCGCTGCGCCAGTCCGAACAGAGATACCGAACGATTCTGGAAGAGATGGACGAAGCGTATTTCGAGGTGGACCTGGCCGGCAACTACACGTACGTGAATGACGCGATATGCCGTCTTCTGGGTTATCCGCAAGAGGAACTGCTGGGGACAACCTTCCGGAAACAGGTCAATGAAGAAGACACGGCGCTGCTGTATGATGCCTTTGGAAAGATTTTTGCCACCGGCAAGCCGGTGCGGGACATTGCCTACAAAGCCATCCGCAAGGGTGGGGAAATCAGATATTCCGAAATTACCGGCTTCCCCATTCAGAACCAGAAGGGAGAGGTGATTGGTTTCCGGGGAATCGGCCGGGATGTTACCGAGCGCAAACGGATGGAGGAAGCGCTGCGCCAGTCGGAGCAGAGATACCGGACCATTCTGGAAGAAATGGACGAAGCATATTTCGAAGTGGACCCGGCCGGCAACTACACGTACGTGAACGACGCGATATGCCGTCTTCTGGGTTATCCGCAAGAGGAACTGCTGGGGACAACCTTCCGGAAACAGGTCAATGAAGAAGACACGGCGCTGCTGTATGATGCCTTTGGTAAGATTTTCACCACTGGCAAGCCGGTGCGGGATATTGCCTATAAAGCCATCCGCAAGGGCGGAGAAGTCAGATATTCTGAAATTGCAGGGTTTCCTATTCAAAATCACAAGGGAGAGGTGGTTGGTTTCCGGGGCATTGGCCGGGATGTGACCGAACGTAAGCGCACGGAAGAGCAAATCAGACACATGGCCACCCACGATGCCCTGACAGAGTTGCCCAACCGCATGATGTTCAGTCAGATGCTGAATCACGCCATACAGGCCGCGAAACGCAACAAGCGAAAGCTGGCCGTTTTGTTCATCGATCTTGACCGATTCAAGATCATCAATGACACCCTCGGGCATGAAGCGGGCGATGAACTTTTAAAGACCATTGCCACGCGTTTCAAGCAGACGCTGCGGGCCATGGATGTGGTCGCCCGTCTCGGGGGCGACGAGTTTGTCATCCTGGTTGAAGAAGTCGAGAATTCAGGGCAGCTTGTCACTGTGGCCCAGAAGATTCTTTCCGTGGCCATGAAACCGGTGTTGCTGATGGGTGAAGAATGCCGTGTGACGGCAAGCATCGGCATCAGTATGTATCCGAAAGACGGCGAAGATGAACAGGTCCTGATGAAGACAGCCGACAAGGCCATGTATTTTGCCAAAGAAGAGGGTAAGAATAACTACCAGTTCTATTCTGAAACCATGAAGTCCCAGTCGATCGAGCAGCTTTCACTTGAAACCCATCTTCGTCTCGCGCTCGAGCGCAAAGAGCTGTCATTAAACTACCAGGCCAAACTTGATTTCAGGACGGGCGCCATTACAGGTGTGGAAGCCCTGCTTCGCTGGCACAGTCCGGTCCTTGGTGACGTAACACCAACGCAATTTATCCCGGTGGCCGAAGAGACCGGTTTGATCATTCCGATTGGCCGGTGGGTGATCAGAACCGCCTGTGCGCAGAATGTCGCCTGGCATCAGCGGGGGCTGCCTCCTGTCTGCATTTCTGTGAATTTATCCCTTCGACAGCTTCGCGATGAAAATTTGATTGAAGATATCAAGACAGCGCTCGTGGATTCGGGTATGGCGCCTCATTTGCTGGAACTTGAGATTACCGAGAGCATGGTTATGCACAATCCGGTTCGTATGGTGGAGATCCTGACAAAAATCAAGGATATGGGGGTTCGCCTGGCGATTGATGATTTCGGCACCGGCTACTCTTCGCTTGCGCATATTAAGCGCTTTCCGATTGATACGATCAAAGTGGACCGTTCCTTCATCCGCAATGTTCCGGAAGATTATGAGGATAAGGCCATTATCGAGGCAATCATTTCCATGGGGCAGACGCTGAGTCTTACTGTGGTTGCCGAAGGCGTGGAAACGCAGGAGCAGATGAACTATCTGAAAGAACATTCCTGTCATGAAATGCAGGGTTACTATTTCAGCAAACCCGTTTCGGCTGATGAATTCGCCAATCTTTTGAAAACGAATTTGTTTACTCCGAGAACTTAGAACTGAAAATGATCGTCTGAAAAAAAGAGCAGTGGCTGTAAATAAGGTTAATGAAATGCTGCGGGTTTTGCATGATAACTAATTCTTGACACCTATCTGCTTGAGTAAAGACCTTTGCAGGTTCTGTATCAATAATTAATCAGGTTACCAGGAGTAGCGGCCGGATCTGCCGGAAGAAGGACGTTTTTTGCGGGCATTGGTTCGGACAGCGCTCTGGCGCCGTTGGTTCTTATCAATATTATACATTGCAAAAACTTCATGGATCGAACGGGTTTCCGGCAGCACATAGACAACACCGTTTGTGCCGGTGAATGCCGGGTGTACAACGTTTTTAAAGAATTTTACCGGAACATTGATACAACCGTAGGAAATGCGTTTATCTTGCGGTGTCGGAGTGGCCAGTCGCTGCAACCGTCGCTCTTCGGGTCTGTTCGTAACCACCGGATGCAGAGAGATGGCCGCGTTATAATCCACCCAGAGAACGTTTTTGCCATGGTAATTGCGTCCCAGAGAGGCAATGAAGCGACCGGCGGGTGTGATGCGTTCCTCGGGACGTATGTCCGACATCGCCCGTTTGCCAATATCGGGGACAGAGTCATCACCCCGTTCCAGACCGAGCAGCACGGGAGCTGAACCGCGAAGCCGACCTTCGGGATAGAAGACAAACACTTTGGCGTTTGTTTTGTCTATAATCACGAACGGCAAGCGGCGATTATCACCGGAGCCGACGACCCAGTCTGCCACTTGCCGGACATCCTGAGACACGTTCTCCCCTTCGAAATTTGCCTGCCTGAAATGGCCTGTCGCCGGAAGTCGCGAATCCATATTATCATATGGATCTACCACCTGATAAACCAGCTGATAACCTTCTTGGCCGGACCCGGCGTCTGCAAGGTCTTTATGAGCAGATGCTGATAATGACCTTTCCGAATTGAGTGGTTGATCAACTTTACCTGCCGCAACCAATTGCTGTGGTGTAAAACATCCGGTCAGAAATACCAGACAAAATGCTTTGACGATGATTACTGCTATTTTGTGCATGTGCCCTGATGAAAAATTTACATACTGAAGCGCCGTCAGAAGAGACAGCCCGATCCTTTTTTATCCCAATATTCTTTGATCGGCAGGAAATCACACCTGCCGATCAGTGCCCGCAGCTCTTTTAATTTCGGTCATGAATAGGCGGACGTTCCGGTTCCACGTAGGGTTCTGGCGGAGGTGCTTCTTCCTCGATGGGTGCGATCTCTGCCTGTTCCTCTTCGTACCAGCAATCCCAGGATCCCAGTCTGTAATGGAAATCCCCTACAGGCCTGCAAAAGGTAAACTCCACAGGATCCAAAACAAGACGCTGTCCCACGACACCTGCGCTACGCGTGGGAAGGGAGAAGGGCAGGGCAAGAACAAATACTGCCGAACCGGCTGCAATGGCGGCAATTCCACCCGGTCTTGCGAAAAACACGTCAGCAATGATATCAATGTCAGAAGTCTCATATGCGGAGACGGGTCCGGTACTCAAGACCATGATCAATACAACCAGAAACGCAGTCAGTTTCTTTTTCATCTACAAACCCTCCTTTTGGCAGGAAATTCATTTTTTATTTTTTTTATTATAGAAAGCGGGACGTTGTATGTCAAGGAAATCTTAATCAAAAAAATAATGCAAGAGGCCGGTGATCCGTGGTTTCCATTTACCGTCATTTGCTGCCTGATTTGCATTGACAGACCTTTGCCGCTTTCCTATATTTAACGGGAAAGATCAAATAACAACTGAGTCATCAGCGCTCTGGTCAATGTGTGTCCATTCTTTTTCATCAAGCCGGACGGTGGACATGTGACTGCGCCGCTGAAAAAACCGGAGTATCAACCGGGAAAGGAAGTGAAATTATTCAGGCAGAACGTTTACAGGCGCTGGATGTTTTTCGCGGTTTTACCATTGCATTGATGATTCTTGTCAATACACCCGGCTGCTGGTCGTGTGTTTATGGGCCTCTCAGACACGCCAGTTGGCATGGCTGTACGTTGACGGATCTGGTGTTCCCCTTTTTTCTTTTCATCACGGGCGCTGCCATGAGGCATTCTTTTAAAAAATATGACTACCGGTTGTCTCATGATGTCATTGTAAAGGTGTTGAAACGGGTGGTGCTGATTTTTCTGATCGGTTTAGCGCTCAATTTTTTCCCTTTCCAGGTTGGACTGGATAATCTGCGCATCATGGGCGTGCTTCAACGGATCGCTTTAGCTTACGGCATTGCAGCTTTCATTTGCCTTGGTTTTGACCGACAGAAGCTGTTTTTTATATCGTTTCTGTTGCTGATCTCTTACTGGTTTATTCTGGTTGTTTTCGGTCATGGGAATCCGTATTCGTTGGAAAGTAATGTTGTCCGGTTCGTCGATCTTGCCGTGCTGGGTGAAAAACACATGTGGCACGGGAAGGTCGTCCCGTTTGAACCTGAAGGAATTCTGAGCACGCTGCCCGCAGCTGTATCCGTGATGTTCGGATATTTGACGGGAAGTTATCTTCAATCTCAGGCAGATCTCGTGAAGAACTTGCGCGGGATGTCTTTTGCGGGTATTTCGGCGATTGTTGCCGGCATGATATGGGGGCAGGTATTTCCGATCAACAAATATCTCTGGAGTAGTTCCTATGTCCTTTACACCTCGGGGTGGGCGATGGTGATTTTGTCAATCTGTGTGTACATGATTGATGTGAGGGGATACCGTATGTGGAGCAAGCCCTTTAATGTTTTAGGCCTGAATCCTTTGTTCATTTATGTTCTTTCCATTGTCTGGGTTAAAATCTTAATGTATTGTATTAAAATTACAAAATCTGACGGGTCCGTTATCAGCGGCTATCAGTGGATATTCAATGAATGGTGCCTGCCATTGGCCGGTTGTTACGGCGGTTCGCTTTTGTTCGCCGTGGCGAATGTTGTGTTGTCATGGATGATTGCATTGTCGCTGTACAGGAAAAAAATATTTGTGTCCCTTTGACAGGAAGAGAAGCCCATCCTCTCATGACAGGCTTTTTTCGGACGGTCGAAGGTAAGTTTGCCAGACGGAATATTCTTTTTGTTAAGATACGGATCGAAATGTTGGCAGAACGCTTCTTTCGCTTCTTTCGTTGACATCCACAATGGTTTTCCCTATAATCAAAAATACCAAACGGTTTAGGTTTCGAAAGGAGGGAAGCTTATGTTTTGTCCAAAATGCGGTGTGAAAACCGAGGATGGGGCAAGATTCTGTACGGGGTGCGGCGCGCCGCTGGCAGTGAATCCAGCCGATGTCATCAAGCAACCTTTTCAGCAAAATCCATCCCAAGAAAGCCCGCCGCCCTCTTCGGAGCCGCGGTCGAAAAAGAAAAAGGGATGCCTGATCGCGGCGGGTGTTGCCGCTTTTCTGCTTTTGGTGTTGATTGTCCTGGCCATCATGAACGGAGGAGAAATCAGCTTTACAACGGCCCATTTCTCCGAGGCATATATGGCATCCGAAATCAATCCGGAAACCTCTGAACCGGTGGTCAAAACAGAAGTGTTCCCCAAACGGTCGACAACGAAGATTTATGCCGTCGCCCTGGTAAAGAATATTCCCGGGGACACAAAACTTTCGGCGGTCTGGTATCATATTCCTACCGGATCAAGCTTGAGAACCGAAAACGATGTTGTAACCGACAAAGATATGTGGGTGAATTTTAATCTGACCAACCCGCGCGGGTTCGTTGCCGGTGAATACAAGGTCGATTTGATGATTAACGGAAAGGTGGAAAAAACACTCCATTTCAGAGTAGAATAATAACAGGATTTGTTCAGGATTGTTCATTGTCGGGATGGGTATTCTGTCAGGTTTGGATCCGGCAACGAAATCGGGATGAAAGTTCTTCCGGTGCCTGACGCAAGAACTTATTGATCGGAATGATCAGGAAAAATATTTGGGATAAATACGGGAATGAATAATAAAAAAGGTGGATTTTTTTTTAAAGAAGATATAAATTTCAATAAATGTGGTTTAAAAAAACTTTAAAGGGGTGTCCAATGAACAGAGCAGAGTTAATCGAAGAAGTAGCAAAGGTAACAAGCACCAAGAAAGAGGCCGATGAGTCAATCAGCGCAATGCTGGCGGCAATCAAGAAAGCGCTGAAGAAAGGCGAAAGTGTTACATTGGTGGGATTTGGTACTTTCTCCGTTAGCAAGAGGAAGGCACGCAAAGGCAGAAACCCCCAAACAGGTGAAGTCATTAAAATCGCCGCGAAGAAGGTTCCGGTTTTCAAAGCCGGTAAGGGTTTGAAAGACGCAGTCAAATAGTTCGTTTTTTTACTTCATGCAAAAAGGCCGATTCGTTTTGAAAACGGATCGGCCTTTTTGCCTTTACAGAAGGTCGTTAGTTTATTTGTACAATGCTTCAATTCTGTCCATTAATTTGTCCAGAACAACTTTACGTTTGAGTTTCATTGTTTGAGTCAATGTGCCGTTATCCAGCGTGAATGGTTCGGAAAGAAGCAGAAACTTTTTGGGAATTTCGTATCCGCCAAACTTGCCTTTCAGGTGGTTGGTAATGTTTTCACTGATCATGTCGATGATGTCCTGACGCGCTACCAGGGTTTCAATATCTGTCGGCAATCCTTTTTCTTTGGCATAGCGCCCCAGAACATCAAAATCCGGAACGACAATGCAGATGTTGTAAGGCCTGTTGAGGCCGTAAACCACAGCCTGCTGAACGAAAGGTATCAGGCAGATTTCTTCTTCCAGCGAAACCGGAAAGACAAATTTTCCATTTTCCAGTTTATACTGTTCCTTGATGCGGCCGGTGATATAGAGGAATCCGTCCTTATCCAGACGTCCGCGGTCGCCGGTGCGGAAACCGCCGTCGGGGGTCATGGTTGCCTTTGTGTCTTCCGGCCGGTTATGATAACCCTTCATGACGTTTGGTCCATAAACAACAATTTCACCGTCTGTTGCACCTTCTTCAACCACGGAAGAATCGATGACGACTTTTACTTTGTCAATGATCTTGCCGACACTTCCGAGTCTGTAGTCGAAGGATGCATTCATTGAAATTCCCGGTGATGTTTCCGTGAGACCGTAGCAATCATAGATGGGAACCCCGATATCAAAGAAGAACTTGCCGATTTCGGGATTCATGGCCGCACTGCCGGTCATGGAACCAAGCAATCTTCCACCCAGACGTTCCCGGATTTTCGAAAAAACGATTTTATCGGCCAGTTTGTATTTAATATTGGTCATGAAATCGGATTTCCCTTGTTGGGCCAGCTCCCTCCGTTTCTTGGTGGCATCGATGCCCATGACAAACAGAGTTTTCGCCAGTCCCCCTTCCTGGTTCATTTTATCCCAGAGTCCGGCATAAATCCGGTTAAATACGGTGGGTACCGCAATCAGGAAGGTGGGTTTGACGGCAACAATGTCATTGACAATGGTTTTCGCACTTTCCGCGAGGCCCATCGCACCGCCCAGTCGGATGATGGCAAACAGTTCCGCGGTCTGTCCGAAAGAATGCGCCCAGGGCAGAATGGTCAACGAGACCACCTCGTTTTCCAGCAATTCAGGATACATTTTAAGTCCCGCGTGAGCATTGCTGGTGAAATTCATGTGACAAAGCAAAACACCTTTGGGGTTGCCGGTTGTTCCTGATGTGTAGATGAGCTCTGCGATATCGTCCGGAGCCGGGCTTGCGGCAGCCACGGGTTTGGCAGCTCCCTTTTTTTCGAGCGCGGCCATGGAATTCTCGCCTTGGGTTTCAATAATAAAAATATGCTTGAGCGTGGGGATCTCTTTTGGGAAATTTTTAATCTTCTCATAGACTTCCGGTTTGGAAACGAAAAGGACCTGGATTTGGCTGTCGGTGATGATGTATTTCCAGATCTGGACGAGTTCGGCTTCATACATGGGTACGAAACGGGCGAGGCGTCCCCAGGAAGCAAAAGACACAACAGGCCATTCCAGTCGGTTATTGCCGATGAATCCGACGACATCGTCTTTGCCGATGCCGAGTTGGGCAAGCCCGGCCCGAAGGTTATTGATGCGTGTTCCTATCTCTTTATAGGTCACCCATTCGTAGACGCCGTTTTTGTTTTTTGTGCCGAAGAGTCTTCTATCGGGAAATTTGGTAAGGCTTTCCTGCCACCAGTCAACCAGATTGTCAGGTTTGTCAAGCGTGAAAGTATGCATAAGAAATTCCTCCTTCATTGATTTACGCGGGGAATTCCTTTCCCTGCGGAATAAGTTAACCCGTCCGCCAACAGGTTGCAGTCCTTTAATCCATTTTTAAAAAAAGTTCAATCAAAACGAATTATTTATCCGTATAAATTTCCGTTGCACTAAAAACCAAACAACGTTATTGATTACAAATTAAACGGATGTATCGGTAGAAAGCCAATCAGGTATAACGTTTCAATCCATGGATGAATAACAGAAAGGAGTCCTTATGAATCAGCCGGAATTAACCCGTCAGGCCTTGAGTATTTTGCGTTCACCGGAAAATTTTCAATGGTACGTTATCCCGCTGCTTGCGCTGGTCGTTTACGTTTACACAAACGAAATCAGCAAAAAGAACTGGAAGGGTATTGCTGCGGGGCTTTCCCTGTATCTCGTGCACTGGTTTTACGAAATTATGAATGCCCTGATCCAGTATGGAAGCGGCCACGCGCTGTGGACGGTGCCAGCAGGAACCGCCTTCCTTCTGCTGGTCGGCGTGGGAATTGAATTGAGCCTCATGTTTTCTATCGCGGGCCTGGTAATGAGCAAGGTATTGCCCGAGGATCCCAAAATAAAAATTCTGGGCGTCAACAACCGCATTTTCTTTGCCGTGGTCAACGCAGCCCTGTTTTCCTTCATTGAAATTTTTCTGGCAAAAACACCTGCGTTCCACTGGGTTTATCCCTGGTGGGGAGCATTCCCGGTTTTTGTGACGGTTTATATTCCTTTCTTTGTCGTGTCATTCCTGTGCTACGACTGGAAACCAAAAACGCAGATCGCGGTGATCGGTTCACTCTTTGTTTTAGATGTTCTAATGATGATTGTTTTCGCAGGCGTCTTAAAATGGATATAGGAGCGTGACCGAAAAACCATGCATGGAGATCTGCGGCCGGTACGATTCATTGACTGATTTTCAAAAGTGTGCGATGGGGTTTTTTAAGGAGGACTTATGACGGGTAAATATGGCAGAATTGCGTTAGTGTTTTTTTTGTGTCTGGCAATGTTGACGCTTTCTGCATCTGTGGCAGTTTCAAAATCCCAAAAGAAAGTGAGAGCTCATCGAAAATCTGTTCCTGCGAAAATCATCCGGGCTCCCCGCGGGCCTATTTTGCATTCCGCATCTGCAGCAGTTTCAAAATCCAAAAAGAAAGTGAGAGTTCGTAGAAAATCCGTTCCCGCAAAAGTGATCCAGTCTTCCCATGGGCCTTTATTGCATTCCGTAGCCGTTCTGGTGAAAGACCAGGGCACCGGCAAGCTCCTGATTCAAAAACGCGCTTCGGCAGTCGTTCCCATTGCTTCCATTACAAAACTGATGACGGCAATGGTTGTTTTGGATCAGGATGAAAATCTTCAGGGAAATCTGGTGATTCAGAACGCGGATGTGGACAGAATCCGTCACAGTCACTCACGGTTGCCGGTCGGGACAATTCTCACGCGCAGAGAAGCCATGCTGCTTGCCCTGATGTCTTCCGAAAATCGCTGTGCTCACGCACTGGGCAGAACTTATCCGGGCGGAACCAGGGGCTGTGTTGTTGCCATGAATGCCAAAGCCAGAGCGCTGGGACTTTACAGCACACGCTTTACCGATACCTCGGGCCTTGCCAACGGCAATGTCTCTTCCGCCCGTGACCTTGCGAAATTAGTGGAAGTCGCTTATCAGTATGACCTGATCCGGGAATTTACCACCTCCAGAGAAACCACTATCTATGCGGGTCAGCGGATTTTGGAATACCGAAATTCCAATCTGCTTGTTAAGGATCCTGATTGGGTTATCGGCCTGTCCAAGACAGGCTATACAGATGAAGCCGGTCGATGCCTGGTAATGCAGACCTACGTAGCAAATAGGCAGTTGCTCATCGTTTTGCTCGATTCCCAGGGGAGCCTGACACGAATAGGTGATGCCAACCGGATTAAAAAATGGCTCGAAGGACCTTCCCATGCGGCTACGGCGGGGAAAGGGTAAACATTGCAGGACATTTGTCCCCTTGCAGGTCAAAAAACACATGTTCTTTTGTTTTTTCAGTTATTTCATGATCTTTATTGACTCCCGGTCTTGAATTTGCTAAAGAAAACAGGTTTTGGAGTTACAGAAATCCATGACGGATATTATATATGATTGATCTGCATACTCATTCAATTTTCAGCGATGGCGAACTTGTACCATCCGAGCTGGCCCAGCGCGCCTGTGCCGCAGGATATTCGACAATCGCCATCACGGACCATGCCGATCATTCCAATATCGATTTTATCATTCCAAGAATTATCAGGGTCTGTGAAATAATTACCGCGAAGGGCAATATTCAGGTGTTGCCCGGACTGGAACTGACTCATGTTGATCCTGCCGATATTGCTCCGCTTGTGTCTGAGGCGAGGAAACTGGGGGCGCAAATCTTGATCGTTCACGGAGAAACCCTGACGGAACCCGTGCCGCCCGGTACCAATCTGGCGGCCATCCAGGCCGGTGCTGACATCCTGGCCCATCCGGGCCTGGTCACGGAAGAAGAAGTTCGTCTTGCCGCGAGTAAGGGCGTTCATCTTGAAATAACCACGCGCAGGGGACACAGCCTGACAAACGGCCACGTTGCCTCCATGGCCAGAAAATGCGGCGCGCTATTGGTGCTCAATAACGATACTCACGCGCCGGGTGATTTCGTCGGCCCGCAAATGGCGGCGAATATCGCGCGGGGCGCGGGGATGTCCGAAGAAGAAGTTAATGCCATGTTCAACAATTCGAAGAATCTGATACAGAGGGCCCGTGCGTGAAAAGTCGTTTCGGTTCAGGTCCTTTGAATATCTGCCTGCTGACGTACCGGGGGAACCCGACCTGTGGCGGGCAGGGTGTTTACATCAAGCATTTAAGCAAGGCACTGTCCGATGAGGGACATCGGGTCGATGTAATCTCCGGCCCCCCATACCCCCATCTGGATGAGAATGTCCGCCTGATAAAAATGCCGAGTCTTGACCTTTATCATCCGGATCACCTTTTTTGGCCGGAAAAGGTAAGAGATTTGGCAAATCCGCTGAACATGTATGAATTTCTGAATGTCTGTACGGGCAGTTTCCCGGAGCCTTTTACCTTTGGGGAACGGGTTTATTCATACCTCAAGAAGCATAGCGCGGATTACGACATTGTGCACGATAACCAGTGCCTTTCCTATGGAATCGGTAGGCTGGCGAAAAAGGTCATGCCGACTATTCCGACAATCCACCATCCCATTACGGTGGACAGGCAGGAGGAATACAAAGTGGCCAAAACGATCCGGCAGAGGTTCCGTGTCTACCGCTGGTATTCGTTTATTAATATGCAGCTTAAAGTTGCGCGTCGGTTTTCACACATTATTACGGTATCGGAATTCACAAAAAGAGACATTGCCAAAGAATTCTCGCTGGACGAAAATAAATTCCGGGTTGTGCACAACGGCATCAACAACGAATTCTTTTACCCGAAGCAAAATGGTCCGCGGCCGGAAAATTCCCTGATCGTGACAAACAGCGCGGACACACCCTTAAAGGGCTTGAATTTCCTTCTGGAAGCTGTGGCAGAGATCCGGGAAAAACAGCCGATTCAGCTGACGGTGATCGGTCAACCCAAGAAAGACGGCATCATTGAAAATCTGGTGGCCAGGCTGGGTGTGTCAGATATCGTCCGTTTTACCGGGCGGATCGAGAATGAAGAATTTGCCGATTATTATGCCAAGTCGACGATAGCCGTTGTTCCGTCGCTTTATGAAGGATTCGGCATTCCGGCGGCTGAAGCGATGGCGTGCGGTGTGCCGCTGATCTCCACATCCGGAGGCGCTCTGCCTGAAGTCGTGGGCGACGCGGGAATTATTGTTCCGCCTGCTGACGCGAAGGCTCTGGCAGGGGCGATTCAGCGTTTATTACAGTCACCGGAAGAAAGAAAGAAATACGCCCGTGCAGGGCTTACGCGTGTCAATTCGGTTTTCAGCTGGAAAAAGGCCGCCCAGGAGGTGGTTGAAGTCTATCGTGAGGCAATTCATGATTACCGTCGATCTTCATGAATTGTCGTTGAAGCCGGGTTATTCGGTTCTGGACGCCGGATGCGGCAGTGGCAGGCATTTGCGTGCACTGGCAAAAATGCCCGGTTTAAAAATTTTCGGAATCGACCGGAATCCATCCGACGTGGAAAGTGCCGTTAAGGCTCTAAAAGAGATGCCGGATGCCATTTCCCGCGATTTTTCCGTTATGTGTGCCGACGTAACGAAACTGCCTTTTGACGATGAATTTTTTGACTGTGTGATCTGCTCGGAGGTTCTGGAACATATTCCGGAGCACGATGCCGCGTTAAAAGAACTGGTTCGCGTGCTGAAATCGAACGGAACCATGGTCGTGAGCGTTCCAAGATATTTTTCGGAACGCGTCTGCTGGATGATATCTTCTGCGTATTCCAGCGATGAAGGCGGGCACATCCGCATTTACAGGAAGAAAGAACTGCAGAAAATGCTGATCCGGCACGGCATGAAATGCTGGAAGATTAATTACAAGCATGCTCTGCATGCGCCTTATTGGTGGCTGAAATGCATGGTCGGCATTAAGAACGACGAAAACGGCCTGGTGAAGCTTTATCACAAATTTCTGGTCTGGGATATGTTCTGTAAGCCAAAAGGAGTGCGGTTTCTTGAGGAAACGCTGAATCCGCTGATCGGCAAAAGTATCGTGTTTTATTTAAAAAAGGGCTGAAAATATGGATTTGAATCTATCAATCATTGAAGCGCTGAAACCCGTTGAGGTGGAAAAAGTCGCCGATTTTATCGCCGGTATGCAAAAAGACAGCGGGGAGATTCCCTGGTCGGTCGGCGGCAAGACGGATCCCTGGGACCATATCGAAAGCGCAATGGGTTTGAGTGTTGCCGGATATTTCAGCCAGGCCGAACGTGCTTATCAGTGGCTGATCAAAACGCAGCTGCCCGACGGAAGCTGGTGGTCGGAATCCAAAGACGGAGTGATTATCAACGCGACCAAAGAGACCAATTTTGCCGCCTACGTTGCCGTGGGCGTTTATCATCATTATCTGATTACGGGCAATAAGGAGTTTTTAAGGACCATGTGGCCGACCGTGTCCCGCGGCATCCAGTTTGCAATCAATATGCAGGCCCCGGACGGCGAAATTTACTGGGCCAGGAATCAGGCAGGCGTCATTGACAAGATGGCGCTGCTCACGGGTTGCAGTTCGATTTATATGAGCATTAAATGCGCACTGGCAATTGCCGGAGAGCTGGGGATCAGAAAATTGGGCTGGCAGAAAGCCGGGGAACGTCTGGGCGAAACGATTTGCAACAGGCCCGATCTTTTCAATATGATCAAATCGCGTTTTTCCATGGACTGGTATTACCCGATTCTTTGCGGGGCCGTCAGTGGAGACGAAGCGAAAAAACGAATCGATCATCTCTGGGACAAATTTGTCGTCCCGGACTGGGGAGTTCGGTGTGTAAGCGACCGTCCCTGGGTCACAATGGCAGAAACATCGGAATTTATTCTGACGCTGGCGGGCATTGACGATCTGACACGTGCGAAAGCCATTTTCAGTTGGCTGGGCGACAAGCGCTATCCCGACGGGTCCTACTGGATGGGCGTGACATTTCCCGACAGTGTGATCTGGCCGGAAGAAAAAACCGCCTGGACGGCCGCCGCTGTGCTGCTGGCCTGGGACGCCATAAACGGCGTGACGCCCGCCGCGAGAATATTTAATCACCGCTACTGGCAGGAACGGCAATAACATCTTCTGAAAATCATACCTCATTGTTCCGAAGGTTATTTTTTGCGACAAAAGATACAATAATATCTGGAAGAGAGCAGCAACTTGCAGAAGGATCATCGTCCCTATTACCTTAAAAGATTAAGCCATAAATTCGAGAGATGGTACGCTCATCATTTCCTGGCCCCTCAATGTGAGTATTTCGGCAATAACCTTGTTTTCATGAAACCCTGGGGAGTGGAAATTTATGGCCCGTCTGTGTCGATCGGCGATTATACGACGCTGATTGCCACCATGGACAGAAGGATTCGGCTGACATCCTGGATGGCTAACGAAAAATCCGGGAAAATTAACATCGGAAGCCACTGCCTGGTCTGTCCGGGGACCAGGATACAGTCAGCCACGGCAATCCATGTCGGAAACGACTGTATGATGGCGCAGAATGTCATTATTACCGATGCCGACTGGCATGATATCTACGACCGCAGCGCGTCCATCGGGAACACCGAAGAAGTCGTGATCGGCAACAACGTATGGATCGGCGACAGTGCCATGATCTGCAAAGGCGTTCACATCGGGGAGAATGCCATTATTGGCGCGGGGTCCGTTGTCGTGAAAGATATTCCGGCCAACGCCATCGCCGCAGGCAATCCCGCTACAGTCCTGAAGTATTTGGATCTGGAAAAGCCGATCCGGTCCCGGTCACAGTGGATGTCGGACCCTAAAAAGCTCAATGAGTATTTTGATACCGTTGAACGGATCATGCGGGAAAAAAATTCATTGTTCGGATGGATTCGATCCATCCTGTTTCCGCGAAAAGGAGATTGAAAATGCGCGTCGCGATTATCGCCTCCCCCTATCCACTGGAAGAATTTCCTTCACCTCCACTGGGAATATCGTATGTAGCAGCGGCTTTTGAAGCGGCTGGATGTGAAGTACGCATTTTTGACTATATCATTTCCTGCTATTCCAAAGAGAAGCTGGCCCGTCAGTTGGCCGATTTTCAGCCGGATGCCATGGGCGCCGGTTCGGTCACCATGAATTTTTACGAAGCGCAAAAAATCTTACGCGATGTCAAGAGCATTGATCCTGATATGCTCACGATGATGGGCGGGCCGCACGTTTCATTTACCGTGGAAGAGACGCTCAGGACTTATCCGGAAATCGATTTGATCTTTATTGGCGAGGCGGATGATACGATTGTCGATTTCGCGCCTCTGATTCATCAGAAAAACAAATGGCAAAGCGTGCGGGGCATCGCGTTTCGCGATGGAAAAGAAATCGTCAATACAGGCCGGAGAGATTTTATCACGCAGGTCGACCGCATTCCTATGCCGGCCAGACATCTGCTGCCCCTTACACGCTACCGGGCGTTAGGTTATCCGGTCAGCATGATTACCGGCCGGGGATGTCCGCATGGCTGTATTTTCTGCCTGGGGCGAAAAATGGTCGGATCAAAAGTGCGCCGTCGCAATACAGAGTTGGTGCTGGATGAAATGGAACAGATCGTGTCCATGGGATTTGACCGCATCAATATTGCCGACGATCTCTTTGCTTCAGACACAAAACGGGTCAAGGAAATATGCAGCGGAATGAAGGAGAGGAATCTGAAAATCAACTGGAGCGCCTTTTCCCGGGTGGATACCGTCACCCAGGAGATGTTCGACGCCATGGCTGACGCCGGCTGCGACAGCATCAGTTTTGGCATTGAGTCGGGCTGTCCCGAAATGCTCAAAAGAGTCCGTAAGGGGATTAAACTCGAACAGGCACGGGATGCGGTCAGAATTTGCAAGCAGGCGGGGATGCTGCCGCACGCTTCATTCATGGTCGGTTTACCGGGTGAAACTCCGGAGAGCCTGACGCGAACGGACGAGTTTGCCAGAAGCCTGGATATCGTTTACGGTTACCATTATCTTGCTCCTTTCCCCGGCACGACGTTGTGTGAAAAAGTGAGCGATTACGATCTGGAAATCCTGACCAGGGACTGGTCAAAGTATGATGCCAATGACGCCATTGTCAGAACATCTTCTCTTTCTCCACAGGACATTCGTGATTTTGTCGCCCGCTATGATGCCCTGATGAACGGTATATGGAAGGAAGTCATGGACAACTACAAGACAGGCAGAAACACTCCCCATGATGATTTGCGCGTCCAGGGTCATCACCGGATGAACATTACCTTTGCCATTCTTAAAAAAGACCTCATTGAAAATTTTGGGTTCATCGATGCAAAGTCGCTCAACGGCGGAGGTAATGAGGCTTCGAGGATATTGACCCAGAGGCTCAAAAACGTCATTCCCGGCGATCCGGAGATTATTGAAAACACTATCAAGGATTATATTTCCCGGGGATATTTGACACAAGATCAAAACAGCGAAGGATGCACCTGGCGATGGACGTGAGGAAACACTTCACTATCGGTTATTAAGAGGACAGGCTTTTCTTTTCAAAACGCCAACGGATTTGAACAGCGGCTGAACGTCATACAAGCCGGATGAAACCGCTTCTTGATAGACCAGGTAGGGAGCCTGACCACCCTGTGAGGGATCGGGGAAAATATCATGAAAAACGAGGTAGCCGCCGGGTAAAACGTGTCCGTCCCATATCCGGTAATCATTCAGAACGGATTCGTAGGCATGGCTGCCATCTATGAAGATTAGTCCCAGCGGTGTGTTCCACGCGCGGCCGATCACTTCCGAACGGCCGATGACGGGTATCACAGCATCGCCGAGATCAAAATCATCAATGGTTTTACGAAAAAGGCGCAGGGTGTCGATTCTTCCGGTTTCCTTATCCAGTAGATCGGGATCGAAATATTCCTGCCCGGGCTGCTGTTCCTCGGAACCCGTGTGATGGTCAATGGAAAACAGAACGGTCCTGTTTTCCTTGCAGGCAGTTCCCAGAAAGACGGCCGATTTCCCGCAGTAGCTGCCGATTTCCAGGCAGGGGGCGGATTTTGAGGCTTCCAGGGCCAGCCTATAGAGAAGTCCGGCTTCCTCATTATCTAAAAAACCTTTGATATTATTAATTTTAGTTAAATCAATATTCAATCGTATCCATCCTAAAAAATTAATGATCCTTTCATAAACCCGCTCCTTTAAAATTGCAACCCAAAGATGACTGACAGTTATTATTCTTCAGAACATTTTTCCGCTTGCTATAGCCCATATGTAGTGGTATCATCACAAAGTAACCCCAATATATAGCGTATTCAGGGGTAATGTTTTCTTCTTTATTCATGCCGGGAGGGGGTAAATGAATACCAAGATCAGAAAGAGAGACGGACGTTTAGTCAAGTTCAACGCGGATAAAATAACCAACGCCATTGCTAAGGCCTGTGCTGCTACGGGTGAATTTGATGTAAAAGAGGCCCGTAAGCTGACCATCAAGGTGCTCAACCTTGCAGAGCAGTTGTTCAACGGAAAGATTCTTTCCGTTGAAGAAATACAGGACATTGTCGAAGAAGTTCTTCTGCAGTCTCCTTACCGCAAAACGGCCAAGGCTTATATTATTTATCGTGATCAACACTCCCGCCTCAGGGACATCACCAACAAGATGGAGGTGGCCCTTGTGGATCAGTATTTAAAGAAGTCTGACTGGAAGATCAATGAAAACAGTAATATGGACTATTCCCTGCAGGGGCTTAACAATTACATCTCTTCTGAAGTCAGCAAGGTGTACTGGCTCAATGAAATTTACACACCGGAAATCCGCAAGGCGCACAATGACGGCGACTTTCATATTCATGATTTGAGCCTGCTTTCTGTTTATTGTGTTGGCTGGGATTTGTTCGATATCCTGATGCAGGGATTTCGCGGCGTGTCCGGTAAGGTGGAAAGCAAACCCGCCAGGCATTTGCGAAGCGCCCTTGGGCAGGTGGTCAATTTCTTTTATACGCTTCAGGGGGAAGCGGCAGGCGCACAGGCCTTTTCCAATTTCGACACACTGCTTGCGCCGTTTATCCGGTATGACGGTTTAAGCATCAAGGAAATCAAGCAGGCGCTTCAGGAATTCATCTTTAACATCAACGTTCCGACAAGGGTCGGTTTCCAGACACCGTTTACCAACGTTACTCTCGATCTGACGGTTCCAAAATACTATAAAGATCAGCATGTGATTATCGGCGGCAAGCCCCAAAAGGAAACCTATGGTGAATTCCAGGAGGAACTCGATCTGTTCAACAAGGCGTTTCTGCAGGTGATGGCCGAAGGCGACGCCAAAGGCAGGGTGTTTACCTTTCCTATTCCAACATACAGCGTGACAAAAAATTTCGACTGGGACAACCCCAACATGAACGACCTGTGGGAAATGACGGCAAAGTACGGTGTGCCGTACTTTTCGAATTTTATCAATTCCGACATGAATCCTGAAGACGCGCGTAGCATGTGCTGCCGTCTGCGCATCGACAACCGGGAACTGCACATGAGAGGAGGCGGTCTTTTTGGTTCTAATCCTCTGACCGGCTCCATCGGGGTCATCACGATCAACATGCCTAGAATCGGTTACCTTTCCAAATCGAAAAAAGATTTCATGGACCGGTTGGGTAGACTGATGGATCTTGCAAGGGAAAGCCTGGAAACCAAACGCAAGGTGCTGGAAAAATTTACCGACGGCAATCTCTACCCCTATACGAAATATTACCTTCGCAACGTTAAAGAAAGATTCAACGAATATTGGAAAAATCATTTCTCCACCATCGGACTGGTCGGGATGAATGAAGCCTGCCTGAACCTGCTGGGTATGAATATTGCCACACCGGAGGGTCAGGCCTTCACTAAATCAGTGCTGGATTTCATGAGGACGCGGCTGATTACGTATCAGAAGGAGACCGGCAATAATTATAACCTGGAATCCACTCCGGCGGAAGGAACCTCCTATCGTCTGGCCCGCATCGACAAGGCCATGTACCCGGATATCATTACGGCAAGCGATGGAAAGTCCAAGAAAGCGGAGCCTTACTATACCAACTCTTCTCAACTGCCGGTGAATTACACAGACGATATCTTCGAAGCACTGGATCTGCAGGATGAAATCCAGACCCGTTACACCGGCGGCACGGTTTTCCACACGTTTGCCGGGGAACGCATCGATGATCCCCAGGCGGTTAAGGCCCTCGTGAAAAAAATCTGCTTTTCTTATCGCTTGCCGTATCTGACTTTTACTCCGACATTCAGCGTCTGCCCATCGCACGGTTATATCAAGGGGGAGGTGGAAAAGTGTCCGACCTGCGCGGAAGCCTGCGAAGTTTATTCACGGGTGGTGGGATATCTCCGGCCGGTGAAGCAGTGGAACAAGGGCAAGCAGGAAGAGTTTGATTCACGTCAGGTATACCGGCTTCAGTAGGTCGCCGCGTGCTGCTGCTTCATGGCATTTCATGTTTGATTGCAAAAGATGGATCAATGAACATTGGCGGTTTACAAAAAGTTTCCTTAATTGATTATCCCGGAAAGATCAGTGCGATTATCTTTACGCAGGGCTGCAATTTCCGCTGCCCCTACTGCCACAATCCGCAGCTGGTGGATCCAAAATTATACAGGCCCTGTTTGTTTTCAAAGGACATCCTGGATTTTTTAGCGCATCGCAGGGGGAAGCTCGACGCGGTGACCATCACCGGCGGGGAACCGACACTGCAGGAGGATTTGATTCCTTTGATTCAAAAGATCCGAAAAATGGGCTTTGCTGTAAAATTGGATTCCAACGGTTCTCGTCCGGATGTTCTCGCCCATTTGCTGAAAGATAAACTTCTGGATTTTATCGCGCTGGACATCAAAGCACCCCTGGACAAATACAGTCAGGTTGTGAAGGTACAGATGGATACCGGTGCCATCGCACAAAGTGTCCGGCTCGTTATACAGTCGAAAATCCCGCAGGAGTTCCGTACAACCGTTGTGAAATCCATGCTGACCCAAAAAGACATTTTGGCCATCGCCAAAGAAATTGCGGGCGCAAAGCGCTATGCTCTCCAGCGATTTCAGCCCGCACAAACACTGGATCCTGAATTTGCGGGGGAACAATTGTTTCCGGAAGAAGAGTTACTGAAATTGAAGAAACAGCTGGAGAAAATGTTCCCGCTGGTTCTTATCCGTTGATCATGTGTGACGGGAAAAGATGATACAAAAAATGAAAAACGATGGGGCTTCAATCGATGCTGATCACCTGAAGAGGCTGGCACAGATTGGCGTGGCTCTTTCCGCGGAAAAAGACATCGATCGCCTGCTGGAAAAGATACTGACGGAAGTGCGAATTATCACCCGGGCGGACGGCGGTACTCTGTATTTAATGTCGGACGATGGAAGTGAGCTTGAGTTTGCTTTTGTGCAGAATGAATCCCTGGCCCTGAATATGAACACCGCTGAAGGTGAAATGACCTGGCCGCCGGTCCCACTGACCCATCCAGATGGTTCACCCAATCACGCCAATGTCTCTGCGTACGTGGCGATTACAGGTCGTCCTGTCAATATTTCCGATGTTTATGCCACGCAAAATTTCAATTGTGAAGGTCCCCGCCTGTTCGATCAAAAAACAGGTTATCATTCACAATCGATGCTGGTTGTCCCCATGCGCAACCATGAAAATGACATCATCAGTGTCTTGCAGCTAGTCAACGCAAGGGAGCCTGAAAGCGGCCTTGTGATTCCATTTTCTCCGGAATGTGAAGGGATGGCTTTATCTCTTGCTTCTCAGGCCGCGGTTTCTCTGACCAACAACCTTCTGATCGGGCAGCTGGAAAATCTGCTGGATGCTTTTATTCAGACGATTGCAGTCGCCATTGATGAAAAATCTCCATATACCGGCGGGCACGTCAGGCGTGTGGCCAACCTGACCATGAGCATTGCCGAAAAAATCAATAATTGCCAGGAAGGACAATTTGCGCAAATCCATTTTTCAAGTGATGAACTGAAGGAACTGCGCATGGCCGCCTGGCTGCATGATATCGGGAAGATTACCACTCCTGATCATGTTGTCGACAAATCTACGAAACTGGAAAAAGTGTATGACCGGATGGAGGAAATCAAAACACGTTTCGAGATGCTCAAACAGGAATGTCAGCGCGCAGTAAAAGATGCGCAAAAGAAAGCGGATGCTGAAACCCTGCGAAAAGCGGAAAGAGAAATTCATACCCTTAACGAAGAATGTGAATTTTTGGTTAAACTCAATGACGGCAGTGAAATCGTTAGTGATGAAATGTCTGAAAGGATCAGGAAGATCGCCCGCAGAAAGTGGCGTACCTCTACACAGGATCTGCCGTTGCTTACGCAAGACGAAATATACAATCTGAGCATCCCCTGCGGCACACTCAATGACGAGGAAAGAGATATCATAAATAATCACGCGATTGTCACGTATAAAATGCTTTCCAGGCTCCCGTTTCCCAGGAAATTGAGGAGAATCGCCGAGTATGCCTCCGCGCATCACGAAAAACTTGACGGCAGCGGTTATCCTTCCGGTTTAAAAGGCGAACAGCTATCATTGCAGTCGCGCATTATTGCCGTGGCGGATATTTTTGAGGCGCTTACAGCCAAAGACAGGCCCTATAAAAAAGGCCATTCGGTGGAAGAAGCTCTGAAAATCATGGAGGAGATGGTTCGGGACCGGCACATCGATCCTGATTTATTCGAGCTTTTCATCCAGGAAAAAATCTATGATGAATACACAAAGACTGAACTAACTGAGCGGGAATCCAACAGCTCATAGCTCGTAGTTCATAGCTCATAGCTCATAGGTTATGGGTCAGGGGTTATAGCTTGTGGCTGATTGCTGATCATGGATATTGAACGGTGAAATCGCACGTCCGTCCAGTTCTATCTGGTGATGATCTGTCCCGGAACAGAGGAATTCGGCAATGTGCTTATCTTGTTTTTAAAAATAGCTTGATTTTATAGGTTTGTATGATATGAACAAAAGAAAGCGGTGATTTAAAAGTAAATTGCTCCGCTCTATAAATGTGCTAAAGCACTGAAAATCAATGAGTTATTCTATTGAACCCGTGCTTTGGCGCGGGTTTTTTTTCGAGTGCGAAAACCCGCACAAAAAAACTGTAAGGAGATTGTTTATGCAGATTTCGTCGGAAAGTGTCAAAGTGGGTCATCCTGATCTGGTTGCGGATATCATTGCAGCAAACGTCATTGCGGCCATCCTTGATGAAGAAAAGAAGCAAAAGCTTACGCTGGCAAATATGCCGCATTGCGGCATTGAAGTATTTTTAGGCAAGGGAATTTGTATTGTCGGCGGTGAAGTCAGGACAAGAGTTTATGTGGATATTGATAAAGTGGCGCGGGATTCCGTGATTGAACTGGGCTACAACCATGCGGCTGTTGGATTGAACGGCCATTTGATGGGCGTGCTCAATGCGATTATCCCTCAGTCTCCGGACATCAATCAGGGCACCAGCTGTCTTTTAAACAAGGACCGTGAAATTGGAGCGGGGGATCAGGGCATTATGTATGGATTTGCCTGCGATGAAACCCCGGAAATGCTTCCATTGCCTTATGTCATGGTGAACAAATTGATGCGGGCCTTTGAATACTGCCAGGACCCCATTTTTGCGCCGGATGGAAAAGGGCAGGTGTCCATTGATTACGATGCGAAGACGGGAAAACCTTTGCGTGTGGCAAAAGTTCTGATGTCGAACTCGATCGATTACCGCTTTGTCAAAGGCAGCCGGTTGAAAATTCGGGACCGTGCCAAAAAGATCGCATTTGATGCCCTGGACGACTGTGTGGACAAGAAGACGGAATTCCTGTTCAATCCGACCGGGGAATGGA
Source organism: Deltaproteobacteria bacterium ADurb.Bin151 (assembly GCA_002070455.1). GTDB lineage: Bacteria > Desulfobacterota > Syntrophia > Syntrophales > Smithellaceae > UBA8904. Next base: position 38,650 of record MWDG01000009.1, on the reverse strand, counting down.
ATGCCATCAACTCCTGCAGCGCAGCGGATTCAGGTGTGACCGGACGCAAACTGGTTGTTCAGTTTTACGGAGGCTTTCCGGGCGCCCAGCTGGGAGGCGGCGCGGTGGTAAACAAGACCCCGGAGAAGGTTGACTGTTCAGCGGCTTTTGGCGCGCGCCATGTTGCCAAGAATATCGTGGCCGCAGGGCTTGCGTCCAAATGTTCTGTCCAGTTGGCCTACGCCATCGGTATTGCCGATCCCTTTTCCATTTACGTCAACACATTCGGTACCGGAAAAGTTCCCGATGAGAAACTGGGAAAAATCATCGCGAAGAATTTTGATTTAACGCCGGAAGGCATGATCGAGAAATTCGATCTGCTCAGCGGAAATATATACAGAAAAATCCCGCGCACATTCTTTATGGATGACTACCGCTGGGAAAAAACAGATATGGTGAAAGTCCTGCTGAAAGAAGCTAAATAAAAAAACAAGATGAAAAGAAAGCCGGGGCTGTTCACGCTCCGGCTTTCTTTATCTTCGTTTAATAACCCGAGCAACTCTTTGAAGTCTCTCTGTATTTCCATAAAATTGCTCTCTCAGAAAGTCAACAGCGGCAACTCGTTCTTCTGGGGGACGAGTCAGCCAGTAGGCAAGATCTTCCTTTGCGGATTGAAGGCTATTCAGGTTTCCTTTGCGAATTATTTTTTTGATCATGTGTTTATTTCAGTAGATTACTATTAATGATAAATCCTTCTGACATTCAGTCAAAAAGATAATTATTTATGATTATTATTTATTTTAACACATATTCATTATTTTAAAAAGAGAGAACTTGGTAGATGTCCAATTATTGCTTGACGCAAGGCTTTGACTCATAATAAATATCCTCTTACCGTGCCAAAACATTCAATTTACTAATGATGATAGGAGAAGACTGTGATTCCAAGATATTCAAGAGAGAAAATGACGGCAATCTGGAGCCAGAAAAACAAGTATCAAAAATGGCTTGATGTGGAGGTGGCGGCCTGCGAGGCAATGGCCAAACTGGGGAAGGTGCCCGCACAGGCTGTGGATACCATCAAATCAAAAGCCGTCATCGACGTTGCCCGTATCGACGAGATTGAAAAAATCACGAAACATGACGTGATTGCTTTTGTCAGCTCTCTTACGGAAAAAATAGGGGAGGATGGACGCTTCATTCACATGGGGCTTACTTCATCGGACGTTTTGGACACAGCCTTTGCCGTGCAGTTAAAGGAAGCGGCACAGATTCTTCTGGACGATCTCGATCAGCTGCTCGCAGTTCTTAAAAGAAGGGCCCACGAACATAAAAACACCCTGATGATCGGCCGTTCGCACGGTATTCACGCCGAGCCGATTACCTTCGGTTTGAAAATGGCCCTGTGGCATCAGGAAATGCTTCGCAACAGGGCGCGTCTTGCTCGTGCCAAAGAAACAGTAAGCTGCGGGAAAATCTCCGGTGCCGTAGGGACTTTTTCGTTCATCGAGCCGGTTGTTGAAGAATATGTATGCAAAAAACTCGGTTTGACACCCGCGCCGGTATCTTCGCAGGTTGTGCAGCGCGACCGTCACGCGGAGTTCTTTACCACGCTGGCCATTATCGCGTCGTCGCTGGATAAATTCGCTCAGGAGATCCGCCTGCTGCAAAGAACCGAGGTAAGGGAGGCTGAAGAATATTTTTCGCCGGGCCAGAAGGGATCATCGGCCATGCCGCACAAACGCAATCCTGTCCTTTCGGAAAACATATCCGGTCTGTCCCGCCTGGTACGGTCCTTTGCTGTTGCAGCGCTCGAAGACGTTGCCCTGTGGCATGAGCGTGATATAAGCCATTCCTCGGTGGAAAGGGTCATTGGACCGGATGCCACAATTGTTCTGGATTTCATGCTGGGACGTTTTACCGGCCTGATTGACAAACTCGTGGTTTACCCGGAACGCATGCTGGCCAACCTGTACATGACTAACGGCGTCATTTTTTCTCAAATGGTGCTGCTCTCTTTAATCGAAAAAGGCACGACGCGCGAGGATGCCTATGCCGTCGTACAGAAGAACGCGATGAAATCGTGGCAGGAAGGCATCGATTTTAAATCGCTTCTCGCACAGGACGAAATCGTAAGAAAATATCTGAATGAAAATGACCTTGATGGCATTTTTGATGTTAATAATTTTCTGAAAAACCTGGATTTTATCTTTGAACGTGTTTTTGGAAAGTAAAGAACAACCTGATTTCTCTTTAGCGACCGGCCTGTGATGACGCTGACGGTCTCTTTTTCATGAATTAATGTTTTACGAGAAGCGTGTCTTTCACAAACGAATCCAGTGTGTCCGGATAATCCATGGTGTAGTGAAGTCCGCGGCTTTCTTTCCGGGTGCGGGCGCTCTGAACGATCAGTTTGCCCACTGTTGTAATGTTGCGCAGCTCAATCAGATCTTTGGTAACTTTGTAATTCCAGTAATATTCGTGGATTTCTCTCTGGATCATGTCTATTCTGCGTTCAGCCCACTCCAGACGTTTGTCTGAGCGAATGATGCCCACATAATTCCACATGCACCTGCGGATTTCATCCCAGTTATTGGTGACGACGATGCTGTCATCGCTTTCGGATGAATCCCCGGGATCCCATGGACGGATCTCCGCGGTGCTCATTTGAGTCTGCTTAAACGATTTGGAGATTTTTGTATAAACCCGATGGGAGTAAACCAGCGCTTCCAGCAGGGAATTGCTGGCCAGCCGGTTGGCCCCGTGCAGGCCGGTGCAGGAAACCTCTCCGCAGGCGAATAAATTGTCGATGGATGTTTTGCCGAAATGGTCTACCGCAACGCCTCCGCAGATGTAATGTGCGGCAGGCGCGATGGGAATCGGCTGCACGGCCATGTCAATTCCGTATTCCATGCATTTATTGTATATATTGGGGAAACGGTCCATCAGGAAATCGCGGGTGTGATGTGTAATGTCCAGCAGGACATATTCATCGCCGGACTGCTTGATTTCGTTGTCAATGGCTTTGGCCACGATATCGCGCGGCGCAAGACTCTTCATAGGATGATATTTTTCCATGAAGGTAGATCCGTTTTTCAGCTTGAGAATACCGCCTTCGCCACGGACGGCTTCGCTGATCAGAAAGGCCTTTGCCTCTGGATGAAACAGGCAGGTGGGATGAAATTGGATAAACTCCATGTTTGCAACTTTAGCGCCCGCACGGTAGGCCATGGCGATGCCATCACCCGTGGCAATGTCGGGATTGGTGGTGATCAGATACACCTTGCCGGCACCGCCCGTGCACAAGATAGTGTATTTGGCGCGATAAGTGTGAATCCTGTCCTGATCGATATCCAGAACATAGGCGCCCAGACAGTTGATGATGGTTCCCTTGCTGTCTTTCTGGATGATCAGGTCAATGCCGATATGATTTTCATAGATTTTAACGTCAGGCAGTGCGGCGACTCTCTCGTGCAGTGCGCGTTCAATTTCCCGTCCGGTAAGGTCCTTGGCGTGCAGGACACGCCTCCGGTGGTGACCCCCTTCCTGTCCCAGATCGTAAAGATGAGGGGGCTCTTCCGATTTTGTGAAATTGACTCCCCAATCAATCAATTCCTGGATTCTTGGAGGAGCTTCCCGAACCACAAATTCAACAACTTCTTTATTGCACAGGCCCGCACCGCAATCCAGTGTGTCTTTGATGTGGTCTTCAAAACTGTCCGTTTTGTCCGTCACGGCGGCAATTCCGCCCTGGGCGTAATTGGTGTTGGATTCTGATTTTTCTTTTTTTGTGACAATGGCCACGGATCCGAGCTGAGCTACTTTGATGGCGAGGCTCAAGCCCGCTATCCCGCTGCCAATAATGAGAAAGTCTGTTTTAATTTCCATGGGGCCGATCCAATCTGTTCATGTGAATAAAAGTTTGTTTACAAATACCGGGAGCTTTTATATAAGCCTTTTTAACGGTTTGTAAAGAAAATTGTAAGGTGAGATTAGTAAATTGTTTGTTTTAGGAATTGAATCATCCTGTGATGAAACAGCCGCAGCAGTTGTGAGTGATGGAAAGCTGCTTTCCAATGTCATTGCCTCGCAGATTAAGGACCACAGTGCTTACGGGGGTGTGGTGCCCGAAATTGCCTCACGCAAACACATTGAAGCCGTGTCTTCCGTGATCGCCCGGGCAATGGCGGAAGCGGGCATTGATTTAAAGGCTATTGAAGGAATTGCTGTAACACGCGGGCCGGGATTAATCGGTTCGCTGCTGGTGGGATTATCCGCAGCCAAGGCGCTGGCTTATGGCTTGAACATTCCCGTTGTCGGCGTGAACCATCTGGAAGGGCATATCATGGCTTCCTTTCTTCTAGACAAAAAGCCTGGTTTTCCTTTTATCGCCCTGGTTGTTTCCGGTGGTCACACCAATATTTATCTGGTTCAAAACTACCATGAATTTCAACTGCTTGGCCAGACACGTGACGATGCTGCAGGAGAGGCGTTTGATAAGGCAGCCAAACTTCTTGATCTGGGGTATCCGGGAGGGGTGGTGATTGACCGAATGGCGAAAAAAGGCAGTCCCCGCGCGTTTGAGTTTCCCCGGGCGATGAAAGACTCCCCCGATTTCAGCTTCAGCGGCCTGAAAACATCTCTTCTGACGATGGTAAAGAAGAGGGGAGGTCATTTCACCCAGTCCCAGCTGGAAGACGTTGTTGCCGGCTACCAGGAAGCCATTGTCGATGTCCTGGTCGATAAAACAGTGAGGGCAGCCCTCGAACATCAGGTTGCTCAGGTGGTTGTATGCGGCGGCGTTGCCGCCAACAGCCGGCTCAGGGAAAGATTTACGTTGGCAGCAGAAGACAAAAACCTGGAATTATTCATTCCTCCGATGATTTTGTGTACCGACAACGCGGCCATGATTGCCGCGCTGGGCGAAATAATGTTGAAAAACGGACGTTCGGACTCTCTGGATATGAATGCCGTTTCTCGCTGGCCTTTGGCGACATCTTCCTCTTGCACCCTTCGGGGTGTTTCGTGATGGAGTCAGGGTGAGGGTGAAAGTCCATAAAGCCATATGAGCACGCCAAGGGATATCCTTCATCGCTACAATATCCACCCCAACAGAAAATGGGGCCAGTGTTTTCTCATGGACATCGGCACCATCAATAAAATTTTCCAGGCGGGTAAAATTCTGTCCGGAGATGTAGTGATTGAAATCGGTGCAGGAATCGGAGTTTTGACAAGGCAACTGGCGCTTGCGGCACAACGGGTCATTGCCGTTGAAATTGATCCACATCTTGTGAAAATCCTCCACGATCAGTTTGACGGATGCCCGAATGTGGAAATTATTTCCGGTGATATACTGAAATTCGATTTCTCTTCTATTTCAGATTACTACAAAACTAAAGTTAAAGTAATGGGTAATATTCCTTACAATATTTCCAGCCCGGTAATCTTTCATTTACTGGACTTTCGCACCAGCATCAGTGGTTTTACCCTGATGTTACAAAAAGAGGTGGTACAGCGCCTGGTGTCAGACCCGGATAACAAGAACTACGGAGTCCCTTCGGTGCTTCTTCAGATGTATGCAAAAGTCGACAGGCTCTTTAATGTTCAGGCGGGCAGCTTTTTTCCGGTTCCTAAAGTCGAATCTTCGGTTATTCAGTCAGTTTTTCGTGAGAGACCCCTTGTGGATCTGGAAGATGAAACATTTTTCAGTCGTCTGGTGAAAGCCTCCTTTGCACAACGCCGAAAAATGCTGATCAACAATTTAAAAAACGCCGGATTACTGAAAGAGTTTTCAGATGATGATCTGAAATCAGCACTTGATGCAGTCGATATCGACGGAAAAAGAAGGGGAGAGACCCTGTCGGTTGAAGAATTCGGAAATTTGAGCAATATTCTGAAATATCGATTGACGAAGCTGCGGTGAAATATTAATGCTCTCGCCAGATTAATCGATTGGATAAACATGGGACACAGATATTTGTATATAGAAACCTTCGGCTGCCAGATGAATGTCCACGACTCGGAGCAAATGGCGGTTTTATTGAAGGATATCGATTATGAACAGACGGAAGATTCTGCAAAAGCGGATCTGATATTGATCAACACCTGTTCAATCCGGGAAAAAGCGGAGCAGAAGGCTTTCAGCGAGCTGGGCCGGCTGATTAAGTTGAAAGAAAAAAATCCGGAACTGATTGTCGGATTTTTGGGCTGCCTTGCACAGCATCTTGGACGAGGTGTTCATAAACGGGTACAGAATGTTGACCTGGTTGTCGGGACACACAATATCCACCGGCTGCCGGAAATGGTCAAGTCCATACAAAAAGATCGGAAGAAGATAACTCAAATTGGTTTTTCTTCAAAAATCGAGTCTCTTGGCGTTTTTGTGTCACCACAGGCAGGATCCATAAGTTCTTTTGTTTCCATCATGCAGGGATGCGACAATTATTGTGCATACTGTGTTGTGCCATATTTGCGGGGGCCGGAAATGAGCAGAACGCCCGAGGATGTCATCACGGAGATAAAAAAACTGGCAGTTTGCGGCGTCAGGGAAGTGACACTCCTGGGGCAGAATGTGAATTCCTACGGAAAAAATTTACAGCCTAAAAGCGATTTCGTGACGCTGATTAAGAAGATCAATGAAATTGAAGGTATCGAAAGGATCCGCTTTACGACGTCAAATCCGAAGGATTTATCCGCAGATTTGATCGACTGTTTTCGTGAGCTAGCCAAGTTATGTGAACATATTCATCTGCCCATGCAGTCAGGTTCCGGCCGTGTTTTAAAGCTGATGAACCGCGGGTATTCCGCGTCAGAATATTTTGAGAAAATCGACCGCCTGCGCAGCGTTTGTCCGGAAATAAGCATCACGTCTGACATCATTGTAGGATTTCCGGGAGAGACCCAAAAAGATTATCAAGAAACCATTGACATGATGGAAAAAATCAGGTTTGATTCAGTATTTTCGTTCAAGTATTCTGATCGCAGGGGAACGGCTGCCCTGGATTTGCCCGGTCGCGTTCCGGAAGCGGAAAAAACGAAGAGGCTGAAAGAGCTGCAAGCCCTTCAGGACAGGCATACGCAGGAAAAAAACACGGCATTGGAAGGAAGTGTTCAGGAAGTGCTTGTTGAGGGACGAAGCAGGAACTCGGCACAGGATCTCACGGGGCGGACACGTTCCTGGAGAATCGTGAATTTCAAAGGAGATATGGGATTGATCGGCCGGAAGGTGTCTGTGAAAATTACTCGCGGATACCTGCATTCACTGTGGGGGAAGATGATTACGGACTGATTGCATTTCCAATTCAATCATGATGCGGATGCCCGGAAACGCTGGAGATGTCCGTTTCAGGCTTTACAAAATGCCGGCAACTTTTTCTGAACCGACTACGGGGCAGACAAAGATATCATGGGAATGGGAAATGGAATTAAGGAGGTTATAGGATGTTGCTGGAAATGAAGGTATCCGGGTTGACCATTGATCCGATCACCAACACACCCATTGTTATTTTGAAAGACATGCAGGAGAGCAAGGCCATTCCGATCTGGATCGGTTTATTTGAAGCCAGTGCTATTGCAACGGAACTCGAACATGTTGTTTTTTCGAGGCCGATGACCCATGACCTGCTGTATGAATGCATCAGGGCCCTCAATGCCACGGTTAACCGGATTGAAATTATCGATATCCGCAACAACACTTATTTTGCAAGCATTTACTTGACCAGGGACGGGCAGACTTATGCGATAGACGCGCGTCCCAGCGACGCCATCGCTCTGGCCCTGAGGGCTAAGGCATCCATTTTTGTAGAAGAAGCCGTGCTGGAGAAATCCCGGAATATTGATGTCGGGATGAAGCTTACCGATATTGATAAGTTTAAGGAAGATAAAATTAAAGAGTTTCTGGAAAATCTATCTGCCGAAGATTTCGGGAAGTACAAGATGTGAAGATGAATGACCTGCTTATGGATTTTCGAACATTTCTGGAGGTGCAGCGCAACGTATCGGAGCATACCCGAAAGGCTTATTTGAAGGATATTGAGGAATTTAAATCGTTCCTGGAAGATCAGGAAAACGCTTCGCCACACAAAACGATCCTGGATGTTCAAATGGAAGACATCCGGGCGTACATGGCTTTTTTATACAGACGGAAGCTAAAAAAAGTATCCATCAACCGAAAGGTGTCATCCCTGAGGGCGTTTTATAAGTATCTTCTGAGGGCGGGAATCATCAGGAACAATCCGACCGATGGGATCCAGACACCAAAAGCGGAAAAATATATGCCGACTTTTTTATCGGTGGATGAAGCGTTTGACCTTCTGGATGCTTCCAAAGAAAATGGTTCTGCATCCGGTTTGAGAAACCTAGCGATGCTGGAGTTGTTCTATTCTTCAGGGCTGAGACTTTCTGAGCTGGCCGGTCTGGATACGGCAGATTTAGATTTTCCTTCCGCTCTGGTAAAACTGCGAGGCAAGGGAAAGAAGGAAAGAATTGTTCCGGTGGGAGCACCGGCACTGGATGCAATACGGAGATACTTATCCGCGACGCAAAGTGTAAGAAAAGAAAAATCCGGAGATATTCTGAAAGGGGCGCTTTTTTTAAACACTCGCGGGCAAAGGATCACGACCCGAAGCATTGCCCGGATTGTGGACGAGGCCACCGTCAAAAGCGGTATAGGACGCAAGATCAGCCCGCACGCGCTACGGCACAGTTTCGCAACGCATCTGCTGTCCGCCGGAGCGAATTTACGTTCGATCCAGGAAATGCTGGGGCATGAAAGTCTTTCCACGACGCAGAAATACACGGCGGTGAATATCAACCGTCTGATGGAAGTATATGACAAGGCCCACCCCCGGGCTAAAAGGTGAATGAGACTTGGTCTTTTCAAGGCTCAAGCCGCAGAAAAGGACTTAGTCGAATTCATCCCGTGCAAGCGGAGCGCGACACGGGATCCAGAGAAAGGAAGAGGTAAAAGGAGCAGAAATGCAAATCAGAGGCACAACCATACTCGCTATCAGGAAAGACAACAAAATTACCGTGGCCGGCGACGGTCAGGTGACACTGGACACGACAATCCTGAAGCACGGCGCACGCAAAGTGCGCAGACTATACAACAATGAAGTGATTGTCGGTTTTGCGGGAGCGACCGCTGACGCTTTCACGTTGTTTGACCGTTTTGACCAGAAGCTGGAGCAGTATAACGGCAATCTGCTGCGCGCGGCGGTAGAGCTCACAAAAGACTGGCGCACCGACCGGGTGCTCAGGCACCTCGAAGCGCTGATGATTGCGGTCAGCCGCGATTATTCGCTGATTATTTCCGGAAACGGAGATGTTATCGAATCCGACGATGATGTCATGGCTATCGGGTCCGGCGGCGCCTTCGCGCAGGCGGCCGCGCGTGCACTGGTGAGACACAGCAATCTGTCCGCCACGGAAATTGCCCGGGAAGCGATGAAGATCGCCTCGGAAATCTGCATATATACCAACGAGCATATTACGCTTGAGGAAATTGATCTGGACGAGGAGAAATCGCAGGATGTCAAAAAAAGTAAAAAGTAAGGAGCAGTTTTTAAAATGAATAATTCTGGGTTAACACCCCGCGAAATAGTGGAGAAACTGGACAGGCACATCATCGGGCAGGCCGATGCCAAGAGGGCTGTGGCCATTGCGCTTCGGAACCGCTGGCGAAGGCAGAATGTGCCCGATGAACTAGCGGATGAAATATCGCCAAAAAACATTATCATGATCGGTCCCACGGGCGTTGGTAAAACGGAAATCGCACGGCGTTTGGCCAAACTGGATAACTCGCCTTTCCTGAAGGTGGAGGCATCGAAATTTACGGAAGTCGGTTATGTAGGCCGTGATGTGGAGTCCATGGTGCGCGACCTGGTCGAGCTGTCGATCAACATGCTCAAGGCTGAGGAGCAGGAAAATGTTCAGGCGAAAGCCGCGGAAATTGCGGAAGAGCGCATTCTTGACCTTTTACTCCCGCCGCGTACCGTAGAAAAAAATGTGGGGGATATGCTGACGGACTCCGATCGGGAACAGACGGATCTTCCGCTGGCCGATGAGCAGGCAAGGAAGCAGGACGCGACCCGGGAAAAGTTACGTAAAATGCTTCACGACGGAAAGCTTGATGACCGAATCGTTGAGCTGGAGGTATCCGAACCGAGAAGCGGCCCAATGATCGAAATATTTTCCGCAGCGGGCATGGAGGACATGGGGCTGAACCTTAAAGATATGCTGGGCAATATCATGCCGCAGAAAAAGAAAAGGAGAAACGTAAAAGTGCCCGAAGCTCTTGAGATCATGGCTGCTGAAGAGGCGCAAAAACTGATAGACATGGATAAGGTTACGAAAACCGCGCTGGATCGTGTGGAACAGTCGGGCATCATTTTCCTCGACGAGATCGACAAGATCGTCGGCGGGGATTCACAGCATGGTCCGGACGTTTCGCGTGAGGGCGTGCAGCGCGACCTGCTGCCGATTGTCGAAGGATCAAATGTTAACACGCGATACGGCATGGTGAAGACCGACCATATCCTGTTTATTGCCGCGGGTGCTTTTTCGGGCACCAAGCCCTCTGACCTGATTCCGGAGTTGCAGGGCCGTTTCCCGATCCGCGTGGAGCTCGATTCCCTGGGGAAAGAGGAGTTCATCAGGATCCTGACCGAGCCGAATAACGCGCTGGTCAAACAATACACGGAGATGATGGCAACGGAAGGCATCAAACTTTCATTTACCGGGGATGCGGTGGCGCAGATTGCCGAGGTGGCCACAGTTGTCAATGAGAGAACGGAAAACATCGGTGCGCGCAGGCTTTACACCATCATGGAGACGCTTCTTGAGGATATTTCCTTTGACGCGCCGGATAGGAAAGAGAAGGAAATCGTGATTGACGCAAAATACGTGGAGGAAAAGCTAGACAACATCGTAGAAGATGAAGATTTAAGCAGGTATATCCTGTAGGACGGGGAACAAAATGGAACATATTCAGAGTTCAATGGAGCGGGCGGACATCCTGCTGGAAGCGCTGCCCTATATCCGGCGGTTCTACAATAAGACGATTGTCATCAAATACGGCGGACACGCGATGATTGACGAGGACTTAAAAGACAAATTCGCCCGGGATGTTGTCATGATGAAATATATCGGGATGCATCCCGTGGTCGTGCACGGCGGCGGTCCGCAGATCGGCAGTCTTCTGAAAAAACTGGGCAAAGAATCCAGGTTTGTTCAGGGGATGAGGGTGACCGACGAGGAAACCATGAATATTGTGGAAATGGTGCTGGTCGGCATGGTCAACAAGGAAATCGTCGGCCTGATCAATAGGCACGGCGGTAAAGCCGTGGGGTTGAGCGGCAAGGACGGCAACCTGATTGAGGCGGAAAAGTATTATCTAAACGATGAAAAGGCAAAGAATACCCCGTCGGAAATTATCGATATCGGGTTGGTCGGCAAAGTCAAGGCGGTCAATGCCGAGCTGATTGCGTCTTTGGGACAGAACAATTTTATTCCCGTGATCGCACCGACCGGGATGGGTGAGAAGGGAGAAACCTACAACATCAATGCAGATATCGTGGCGGGTGAAGTGGCGGCCGCCCTGAAGGCGGAAAAACTTCTGCTTCTGACGGATGTTCCCGGTGTGCTGGATTCCGGTAAAAACCTGATTAACACCATGACGAAACAGGACGCGCAGAACCTGATCGACCAGGGAACGGTGGAAGGCGGTATGTTCCCCAAGGTCAAGTGCTGTCTCAAAGCATTGCGCGGTGGTGTAAAAAAGGCGCACATTGTTGACGGGAGGCTGAAGCACGCAATCCTGCTGGAAGTGTTTACAGACAAAGGCATTGGTACGGAAATCGTTTTATAAACGAAAAGAAGGGTGAACAATGAAAGAAAAGAAGATCATGGCTCTGGCCGATGAAAATATCATGAATACCTACAGGAGGGTCCCGATTGCGCTGGTGAAAGGAGAAGGCGCAAGGCTTTGGGACGCCAACGGGAAAGAATATCTCGACTTTGTAGCAGGTATCGCCGTATGCAACCTGGGGCACTCCCATCCGAATGTGGTGAAGGCCATCAAAAAGCAGGCAAAGAATCTGATGCACGTTTCAAATCTGTATTACACCCGACCGCAGGGAGAGGTGGCCAGTATCCTTACAAAGCATTCTTTTGCCGACAAGGTCTTTTTCTGCAACAGCGGTGCCGAAGCCAACGAAGCGGCCATCAAGCTGGCCAGGAAATACGCCCACGAAAATCTGGGTGAAGATAAATTTGAACTCATTACCATGAAGGATTCCTTTCACGGCCGGACGATGGCGACGATAACCGCCACGGGGCAGGAAAAATTCCAGTTCGGATTTACCCCCCTTCTGGACGGCTTTAAATACGTGCCTTTTAACGATCCGGCGGCGCTGGAAGATGCGATCACGCCCAAAACCTGCGGCATTATGCTGGAGCCTATCCAGGGGGAGGGCGGCGTGATCATTCCTGACGACCGATACCTTGCGAAAGTCAGGGATATCTGTGACCGGCACAGGATTTTAATGATCGTTGATGAGGTGCAGACCGGTATCGGACGCACGGGTAAATTATTTGCCTATGAATATTCCGGCATCAAACCGGATATCATGACTCTGGCCAAGGCCCTGGGGAACGGCTTTCCAGTGGGGGCGATGCTGGCAACAGAGGAGATCGCCCGGGCTTTCGGCCCGGGAAACCACGCGTCCACCTTCGGCGGCAACCTGCTGGCCATGGCCGCGGCCAAAGCTACCCTGGAGACAATGCTGGACGAAGGCGTGCTTGAAAATTGCGGGAAAACAGGAGAATATTTCCTGTCCAGACTTCAGGCCCTGAAGGACAAGCATGCCATCATCACCGGCGTGCGGGGAAGGGGACTGATGCTCGCGTGCCCATTGGCTGTTGAAGGTGCTGATATTGTGAAAAAATGCCAGGAAAAGGGACTTCTGATCAACTGCACCGGCGGCAAAACGCTGCGTTTTGTCCCGCCGCTCATCATTACCGAAAAAGATGTCGAACTGGCGGTTGCCATTCTGGATGAGGTCATGGAGGGGAGATGAAAAAAGATCTGCTGAGTTTTGCCGGCATGAACCCGGAAGATTTCGAAGACATCTGGCTTCGTGCCGCCCGGCTGAAAAAAATGCTGAAAGAAGGCAAAGAACACGCGTCTCTTAAAGGCAAAACACTGGGCATGATTTTTGACAAGTCTTCCACGCGCACCAGGATCTCTTTCGAAGTCGGCATGTACCAGCTGGGGGGGATAGCGCTTTTCTTAAATTCGCGTGACACCCAGATCGGCCGCGGTGAAACGCTTGCAGATTCCGCCCGCATGATGTCGCGTTATTTAAATGGAATCATGATCCGGACATTTGCCCAGGAGAGCGTGGAAGTGCTGGCCAGCTACGCCACCATTCCGGTAATCAACGGGTTGACGGATCTGCTGCATCCCTGCCAGATCCTGGCGGACCTGTTTACGATTAAAGAAAAGAAAGGCACTTATGAAGGGGTCAGAGTCGCCTATATCGGTGACGGCAACAATGTTGCAAACAGCTGGATTGAAGCGGCCGCGCACCTGTCTTTTGAATTAACGCTGGCCTGTCCGGAAGGGTATGATCCCGACCAGCGGATCCTGGAAGAAAGCCGGAGGTGTGGTAAAGGCTCTGTCCGGCTGTATCGCGATCCCCGTGACGCCGCAAAAGATGCGGATGTCCTCTATACGGACGTCTGGACGAGCATGGGTCAGGAAGCCGAATTAAAGGAGCGGAAAGAGATATTCAGGGATTATCAGATCAATGCTGATCTTCTGGGAGTGGCAAATAAGGACGCCATGGTAATGCACTGTCTGCCTGCGCACCGCGGCGAGGAAATTTCCGCAGACGTTATTGACGGGCCGCAATCCGTCGTGATTGACGAAGCGGAAAACCGTCTGCACGTACAAAAGGCTGTATTAGAAATCTTGCTTTAGGAGGAACCTGTTGTGGCAAAAAAAATTAAAAAAGTAGTGTTGGCGTATTCCGGCGGATTGGACACGTCCGTGATTGTCCGCTGGCTCATTGAAACGTATCAATGTGAAGTGATCTGTTTTGCGGCTGATGTCGGGCAGAAAGAAGAACTGGCGGGATTGAAGAAAAAGGCGATCAGCACCGGCGCCAGCAAAATATATATCGAAGATCTGCGGGAAGAATTTGCGCGTGATTTTGTTTTTCCGGCATTGCGCGCCAACGCCATTTATGAGGGGACCTATCTGCTCGGAACGTCACTGGCCAGGCCTTTGATTGCCAAAAAGCAAATCGAAATTGCCAAAAAGGAAAAGGCGGATTCCGTCTGCCATGGCGCAACCGGGAAGGGCAACGATCAGGTGCGCTTTGAGCTGACCTACATTGCGCTCAATCCCAAAATCAATATCATTTCCGCCTGGAAAGATGACAACTGGACGTTTGATTCCCGTGAATCCATGTTTGATTACGCGGAAAAATATGGCATTCCGCTTCCACTGACCAAGGACAAACCTTACAGTTCCGACCGGAACCTGCTGCACATATCGCACGAAGGCGCCATTTTGGAAGACACCTGGGCGGAGCCGCCGGAGGATATTTTCGTACTGACAAAATCGCCTGAAGCCGCACCGGACAAGCCGACATACGTGGAGATCAGTTTCATGAAGGGAAATCCTGTGGCGATCGACGGCAAGAAGATGTCGCCTGCCAAATTGATGGATTATATCAATGTCCTCGCCGGCAATAACGGCATTGGCCGCGTGGACATGGTGGAGAACCGCTTTGTCGGAATGAAATCCCGGGGAGTTTATGAAACTCCCGGTGGAACGGTATTGTGGGCGGCCCACCGGGCGGTGGAGTCGATCACGATGGATCGCGAAGTGATGCTGATGCGCGACTCCCTCATTCCGAAATATGCTCAACTGGCTTATAACGGCTTCTGGTATGCTCCCGAGATGAAGACGCTTCAGGCATACATTGACTCCACGCAGGAAAGCGTCAACGGTACGGCCAGGATGAAACTGTACAAGGGCAACTGCATCGTTGTGGGGCGCAAGTCACCAAACTCGCTGTATAGCGAAGCCTTTGCCACATTCGAGAAGGATCAGGTCTATAACCAGAAGGACGCAACCGGATTTATCCGTCTCAACGGCCTGAGGTTGCGAATTCAGAATATACTGAAAAACAAACCCTGATTGCGCGGAGAACAGATGCATGGCGGCAAGAAAAAAACCATGGGCGGGACGTTTTGAACAGGACACGGCCAAAAGCGTCGAGAAATTTACCTGTTCACTGCATTACGATTCGAGGCTGTATCGATACGATATCGAGGGGTCCATTGCCCACGCGACAATGTTGGCCGATTCGAAAATTATTTCGCGGAAGGAAGCCGCGGCAATTGTCCATGGCCTGAAAAGTATCCTCTTCGACATGGAGAAGGGCGGATTCATCTTTGACACGGCCGACGAAGATATTCACATGGCTATTGAAAAAGAGCTGATCAGAAGGATTGGTGAAACCGGAGGAAAACTGCATACCGCGCGCAGCCGCAACGACCAGATTGCTCTGGATGTGCGTCTTTTTCTGCGTGCGGAGATTCATGCCATTTCGGGACTGCTGGCCGCCCTGCAAAAGCAGCTGGTGAAAATGGCCGGAAGCGAGATCAAAACCATCATGCCGGGATACACGCATATGCAGAAGGCGCAACCCGTGCTTTTATCCCATTATTTGATGGCATTCGCGGAGATGTTTGTCCGCGATGAGCAAAGGTTTGCCGATTGCGGAAAGCGGCTCAACGTTCTGCCGCTCGGTTCTGCGGCGTTGGCCGGAACGGGACTGCCGATTGACCGTGGCAGGACGGCAAAGCTTCTGAACTTCCCGGTCGTGAGCGCGAACAGTATGGATACGGTGGCGGACCGGGACTATATTGCGGAATTTATTTTTGCGGCATCCCTTACCATGATGCATCTGAGCCGTTTTTGTGAAGACCTGGTGTTTTGGTCTTCCGATGAATTCGGTTTTGCCGAAATTTCAGATGCGTACACGACGGGCAGCAGCATCATGCCCCAAAAAAAGAATCCGGACATTGCGGAGCTGATCCGGGGGAAAACCGCCCGGGTCTATGGTGATCTTATCTCGATTCTGACGCTGCTCAAGGGGTTGCCCATGACCTACAATCGCGACCTGCAGGAAGACAAGGAGCCTCTTTTTGACGCAGTGGATACCGTCAGGGACTGCCTGGCAATTTTCACGGAAATGCTGGCCCATACAAAGTTTCATTCCAAAAGAATGCGTGAAGCGGCAGGCGGCGGTTTTTCCACGGCAACGGATGTGGCGGAATATCTGGTACAAAAGGGAGTCCCTTTTCGCCAGGCGCACGAAATTGTTGGCGGCATCGTTGCCCATTGCCTGAAAAATAAAAAGACCTTTGCGGATCTTGCGCTGAAAGATTACCGGAAATTTCACGCGGGATTTCAGGAAGACATCATGGACAGAATAAAACTGGAAAATTCGGTCAATGCGCGCAGGCATCGCGGCGGCACAGCAACATCAGCGGTAAAGGAAAGGATACGGGCATTTGAAAAAAGATTTGGTAAAAAATAAAACACTCTGGATCTTTGTTCTGGTTTTTTTGCTGTCAGGCTGTGGATTGAAAGCAAATCCGGTGCCGCTGGTATCAGCTGATCTGCCGATGCCGGTTGCAGACAAATTGGCGGCGAAGGCTAAAGAGAATGCCATTGTTCTGACCTGGGTGCTTCACGACCCTGCCGGCCGGATCCGCTATATTGATATCGCCAGAAGCCGACTGGGCAGCCCGGGAAAAGTTTGCAAAGACTGTCCGGTGACCTTTGAAAGAATCGGACAGTTAAGAGTTGATGATCCCAAAAAAAGTGAATACAGTTTTACCGATTCGCTTGCGGAAAAAGGTCAGACGTACAGATACCGCTTAACCCTCTGTGATGATGCTGATCTCTGCAGCGAATCGCAGACTGTAGAAGAAAACATGAAATAAACAAAATTTCAGGAGGCATACTGTTATGTTTCGAGGAGCCATAACCGCTCTGGTAACCCCGTTTAAAGACGGCAAGGTGGATGAACAAGCCCTGAGGGATCTGATTGAATTTCAGATCGCCGGCGGTATTGACGGACTGGTCCCGTGCGGAACAACCGGGGAATCACCGACCCTGACTCATGATGAGCATGACCGGGTGATCGAAATTACCATTGATGCTGTGAAAAAAAGGGTGCCCGTGATCGCGGGGACAGGATCGAACAGCACGGCGGAAGCGCTTCGCCTGACCCAGCATGCCTATAAGGCCGGTGCGGACGGTGCCCTGATTGCCTGTCCTTACTACAATAAGCCCACACAGGAAGGTCTTTATCAGCACTTTGAGCTTATCGCAAAAAATGTTCCGATTCCGGTTGTTCCCTATAACATTCCGGGGAGAACCGGGGTGAACATGTCGCCGGAACTGATTTTTCGGCTGTCAAAAATAAAGAATATCGTCGGTGTCAAGGAAGCTTCCGGTTCCCTCAAGCAGATGAATGACGTCATTGATTTGTGCGGCCCGGATTTTGACGTTTTGTCCGGCGATGACGGATTTACCCTGCCTCTGATGGCCATCGGCGGCAGAGGCGTCATTTCCGTTGTGTCGAATATCGCTCCTGCCGATATGGCCGCCATGGTGGACGCGGTTGATGAAGGCCATCTGGCAAAAGCGCGTGAACTTCATCACCGGATGAGTCCTCTGTTTGATGTTCTTTTTATCGAAGTGAACCCGACGCCTGTAAAAGCGGCTTTGGCGATAATGGAGAAAATCGAATATGAATACAGGCTGCCACTGTGTAAAATGGCGCCCTCAAATTATGAAAAGCTTAAAAAAGTCATGGAAAATTACGGCTTGATTGCTTCATCTTAAAAGGAAAGATTATCCGGGGAGTGGTGGCTATGGTTAAAGTTATTGTTACAGGCGCAGGCGGGAAAATGGGAGGCAGGATCATCAGCCTCATTTCAGCAATGGAAGATATCCGGGTTGTCGGGGCCATCGAAGTGGCGGGCCACCCGATTATTGGAAGAAATGTAGGTCATTCCCTGGGCTGGGGCACGTCCAGCGTAACGGTCAGTGATCAACTGGCTGCCTGCATTGATCAGGCGGACGTGGTGATTGATTTTACAAATCATGATGCATCCATGCGCTACCTGGAAATTGCCAGTGAGAAAAATCGAAGCATCGTCATTGGTTCAACCGGTTTTACGCCCGGTGAAATGAAAATCGTTAAACAGCTGGCGGAAAAGACCCGGTGTGTTCTTTCTCCGAACATGAGCGTCGGGGTCAATGTCATGCTTAAGGCGCTGGAGTATTGTGCCGGTATTTTCGGAGATGATTACGATGTTGAAATCTACGAAGCGCATCACCACTCCAAAAAGGATGCTCCCAGCGGCACGGCAATGCAGATGGCGCAGGTGATTGCCGATAAACTGGGCCGCAATCTGGAAAAGGAAGCGGTGTATACCCGTAAGGGGATCATCGGAGAGAGAACCAGAACAGAAATCGGCATTCAGACCCTTCGGGCAGGCGACATTGCCGGTGAACACACCGTGATGTTCGGCGGGATTGGAGAGAGACTGGAAGTGACGCATCGAGCCTACAGTCGGGATAATTTCGCCAAAGGCGCCATTCGAGCGGCGCAATGGATTGTGCATCAGGAAAACGGTCTGTATGACATGCAGGATGTTTTGGGCTTGAGAGAGATCAAGTAAGCCGAATGGATTCATGTTGAATGGCGTGATCAGCTATATTGGAATCGGTTCGAATCTGGGGGATTCCCTGGCAAACTGCAAGGAGGCCGTGGCAAGACTCTCCAGCCTTCCGGAAACGGTACTGGAGCGTGTGTCGTCTTTCTATAAAACCGAACCTGTGACGGACATTCCGGCTGATGAAGCTGCTCGGGAAGTCCTGAAAAACCAGAGCTGGTTCACCAATGCTGTGGCGGAAATCCGAACGCGGCTTTCGCCGCGCGATCTTTTAACGGGATTGCAGGATATTGAAAGTGTGATGGGAAGGGCTCGGACGTTTGCGGGCGCACCCCGTGTTATCGATCTTGATTTGCTTTTGTATGGACAGGAGATCATCCATGAAACAGATCTGGTCGTACCCCATCCCTCCATGCATAAACGCCGGTTTGTCCTCGAGCCTTTGTGTGAGATTGCTTCCTATGCAATTCATCCTTTGTTCGGGGTTTCGATGCGCGGTCTGAAAGACCGCCTGGAAGATCAGAAAAAGGTCGGGATTCATCAATAATTCAAGAAGAAGGTTATTATGAATATCATGAAAGTAGTGGTCATTTTAGTTGTCCTTTACATTGTTTACAGAATTGTCCGAATGATGGGAAGGGCAAATGTGGAAAAGGTTAAAGCATATCGTGTGGACGACAAACCGTCTGCGGGAGAAGACCTTGTTCAGGATCCGTTCTGTCGCACCTATGTTCCCAAGAGCCAGGCATTCATGAGGGAAATTGAAGGGCGTCAGCATTTCTTCTGCAGCCGGGAATGCTGTGAGAAATATCTTTCAGAGAAAAAATAATTGATCAGAGATTCAGGGGGAATTATGAAAATTTTTATTGATACTGCAAATGTTGCGGAAATCAAAGAAGGACTGTTGCTGGGGATGGTGGATGGCGTTACGACCAATCCGTCGCTGATTGCCAAGGAA
Source organism: Deltaproteobacteria bacterium ADurb.Bin151 (assembly GCA_002070455.1). GTDB lineage: Bacteria > Desulfobacterota > Syntrophia > Syntrophales > Smithellaceae > UBA8904. The sequence continues at coordinate 18,945 of MWDG01000009.1, read as the reverse complement.
AAAAGAGGATTTGATGCCGTTGTGAAGGAGATTCTGGAAATTGTCGAAGGGCCGGTCAGCCTGGAAGTTGTTTCCCTGGAGGCAAAGGGCATGTTTGCCGAAGGAAAAAAGCTGGCGCGTCTTGGCAATCAGGTCGTGATTAAAGTCCCGATGACCACGGAAGGTCTCAAGGCAACCAAAATGTTTGCCGCAGAAGGGATAGACGTCAATCAGACATTGATTTTTTCTCCGCTTCAGGCCCTGATGGCGGCAAAGGCCGGCGCGGCGTATGTCAGCCCGTTTGTCGGGCGTCTGGACGATATCGCCCATGACGGCATGGAACTGGCGGGGCAGATTCTCGATATCTATGAAAACTACGGATACGATACAGAAGTGATTGTGGCCAGTATTCGTCATCCGAAGCATGTTCTGGAGGCGGCTTTAATGGGAGCGGATATTGCAACGATTCCCTTTAAGGTGATCGCGCAGCTGGCAAAGCATCCGCTGACGGATAAGGGTATTGCCCTGTTTCTGGAAGACTGGAAAAAAGTACCGAAAAAATAACCGGGGGAAGTTTGCTCCACATGATTTCGTAAATCGAAACGGGTCTGAAACGAATGGAAAAGAGACGGGAAATATTCAATCCACCCAACATCATCACGATGACGCGCATCAGCATTGTGCCTTTTCTGTTTTTTCTGCTGACATCGCCGGGGCCCTTCTGGAGTCTGGTACTCGCGATTTTGTTCGTCGCAGCCGCCGTGACAGACTTGCTCGATGGTTTTGTCGCGCGCAAGTACCAGATGATTACCACCATGGGGAAATTTCTGGATCCGTTGGCTGATAAACTGATCGTCAATACGGCCATGATCCTGATGATCCCCATCGGACGGATTGACGCCTGGATTGTCGCCATTATCATTATCCGGGACCTGATTGTTGACGGCATCCGCAGTATTGCGTCTTCGGAAGGGCTTTACATCCAGGCCAGCATGCTGGGAAAACAGAAAACACTGGCGCAAATCATCGCCGTGACCTCCCTGATGATTCATTATCCTTTTCTGGGTCTGGATGCTCATCTTGTGGGAACCGTCACTCTTTATGTAGCATTATTACTGACCGTTTATTCAGGCCTGGATTACTTTGTCAAATTTTACCGGGAAACCGGCAACCGCTGAAATTATGGGGGCTTACACTTTTTAAAAACTTCATCATCCTCGAGGTTTCATTTTTCTATTGACAAGAAGAGTTTATTTGTTATAACCACCATCGTTCTTCAGTGAGCGGGCGTAACTCAGTGGTAGAGTGCTACCTTGCCAAGGTAGACGTCGACGGTTCAAATCCGTTCGCCCGCTCCATTTTTTTTGGCGGCATAGCCAAGTGGCTAAGGCAGCGGTCTGCAAAACCGTTATTCATGAGTTCGAATCTCATTGCCGCCTCCAGGATCATTCAGGAGTTTTTTTATTAAAAACTCCTTTTTTTATGGTCAATGTGACCCCTGTAACCGTGCTTGCAATTTTTTTTTCTGATCCTTCCTTAGTTTATGTCACCCGACCTTTCAAGGCCGGTCCAGCTCGAAGACCCTGATCAAGACTTTTGAAAATCCGGTAAAAAAACATCTCAAGGGAAAATGATCATCGGGGAGCCGGAAAATCTTACAATGAAAGGTGAGCAATTGTAATGATATTTCTAAAAAAACGTTGTTTTAGATGTTGAAAGATAATCGCTATTATGATAAAAATATTCACATGTAAATGTTGTTTTATTTAAAAACATTTTTTGTGCAAAAAAATTTTTAAATAAAGCGATCCAAAACGGCAATTTGTAAAAAATTCTTTCAGGAGAAATTTTTTGGCCAAATCAAACGATGTCAATTCCACTGAAAGGTTGTTAAACGTCATCCGGGGGTCGCAGCAGCCTTCAGCACCTGTAACGGAAGCGGCTAAAGATTCATCTTCTCCCAAAAAAAATACTCCTAAAATATCTCTGAACGTGCCCGGTGTTTTTGCGGGAAAGCACAAGGTGAGGGTAGGTGTCGATATCGGGCAGGACAATATCAGTTTTGCCAAAATGGCAAAGACTTCCGATGGCAGGCCGATGCTGGTCGATCAAAAGATTGTGAAATTCGGCGGACAGATCAACAGTGAATCTGCGGAATTCAAGAATTTATTGAGATCGTCCCTGGTTTCATTTGCCGGTTCTCTTGCGGCATGTGATGTATGGGCGATGATGGACGCCACGGAAGTCAATGTATATCACCTGAAGATTCCGCGCGTTCCCAAAAAGCAGCTGGAGAACGTCATCTTTTTCACTGCCAAAAAAGAGAATCCCATTGACGAAAAAGACGTTGTCTTTGACTATGAGATGCAGGGTGAAATTACCGACTAGGGCATTCCAAAATATTCCGTGATGGTTTACATTGCCCCGAAGACTGTCGTAGAGAAGGTCAGAGACCTTTTTTCATCGATCGGTGTCGATCTTGCGGGGATCACCATAGCGCCCTTTGCCATTCAGAATATCTTCAGAACAAAATGGACCGCGGTAGGTGAAGGGACCTTCGCCAGCCTCTTTATCGGAAATGATTTTTCAAGGATCGACATATACAGTAAAAACAACCTGGTGATGACAAGGGGCGTCAAAACCGGCATTACCAGCATGATGGAAGCAATTGATGAATCCGTTGCTGAAACCATGCCGGGAAAAAGGTTGGATAAAGACCATGTTAAAAACATGCTCCAGGAGCTTTCCGATCATTCCGGAAAGATGATACAGGATAACAACGGCATCCACTGGAGCCAGAGTTCGGTTCTCGACATGATCACACCGGCACTGGAGAGGCTGGTCCGGCAGATCGACAGGACGCTGGAGTATTACGCGACATCAGTCGGTTATGAAAAAGCGGAGAGAATCTACATATCCTCCGTTCTGAGCGGATTTCATGAAGTGCTTCTAAATTACATCAGTGAGCAGCTTGCAACACCGACGGAGTTATTTGATCCTTTTCAGGGAAAACACGCTGCCACAGCCGGCGCTACCCTTTCTCCAACGGAAAAAGCGGCGCTGGTTCCCGTGATCGGATTGTCCCTGTCTGATGTAAAATACACACCCAATGCCATTTTTACCTATCTCGACAAAAACAAGGAACTAAGCGGCAAGATGATCAATCGCGGCATATTCGCGGCATTCGCGGCTGCGCTGATCTTGTGCCTTGCCTTCATTGTCTTTCAGGTGGTTGAAATGGGTCAGTTGGGTGCAAAGCGGGCAAAGCTTGACCAGGAGCTGTCTCTTTTTAAACCGCTGCTGTCCAGGGAAAAGGTGAATGTTCTGGTTGAAGATGCGAAGAATCGTTATCAGATGACTCAGCAGTATTCCAAAAAATATAAAGGCATGGCGCTGATCAGTGAGCTGTCTTCCCTGACACCCGAAGACATCAGGCTGATCCATGTCCGGATAGCCGCTCCTTCCGGACAGGGACCGGCACTTAAGAAAGATCCCGCACAGGTCAAAGGAACCACACCACAGGAGATCAGCGATGGCGTCAGCATTGAAGGCGTCGTGCTGGGCGAGCGAAACGCCCTGGACGCCCTTTTGTCGCAGTATGTGATGAACCTGGAAAGATCAGCAGTCCTTCAGGGTGTGAAAGTGGAAAAAAGCAGTATTGTGAATTTCCGGAAGAAGGAAATTCTCCAATTCAAAATTAACGCAAAAATAGGATAGGGATGATTAACAAAATCAAACAAAGCATTCCGGCAAACAGCCTCGGGTATATCTTGATCTGCGGAGGAATCATCGTCATCATCCTTCTCTTGGTCATATTCCCTCTGAACCGGGTCAATGCCGGCCGCGAGAAGGACATCAAACAACTTCAGGACCAGATTGAAGAACAAAAGGGCTTGGGCCAGGTTGTCCAACTGGCGCAAAGTGACACCGGTAAGAAATCAGAATTTGTTCTGGCCAATCCCTCCAGAACAAAACTTTCCCGCCAGGAGACCGAAAAGTTTCAGAAATCATTCCGTGCGGATGCAGAGAAGGCCAGTCTGCTGGTCATGTCGCTGACGCCTGATCCTGACTCGATGGGCGTCGGTTCGAAGTACCTTATTTATAATGCTACCGTTAAGGGAGAGTTTGCGAATTTCAGGAAACTTCTGGTCGTATTGGGCGAGATGCCTTACGTTGAGCAGATTGAAGAGATGAACATGAAGCAGGACAGCGATTCCATGGAGTTTGGCTTGAAAATAGGGATTGCCCTGGCCGATTAACTAAAGTGCGGGAAAAATGAAAAAACTGGAAAAAAGACAAATCATTATTCTGGCCATCGCCGCTTTGTTTGTTTTGTATGCGATATACGATCTGCTGATAGCCGGGCCGGCGGCAAAAAAAGCCAAGGCTGTGGCTGAGCCCGCTAAGATAGAGGCTGTCGTGAATACGTTAAGCACTGATTTGATGAAATATAAAGCGGGTGGCGTCGATGCCTATCTGGCCAAAAGGGCGGAAACGGACTGGGGCATCAGCCCGTTTTGGGAGAGGGAATCGTACCGTGTATTTGCTGGAAACAAAGAAAGCAGTGCCGGCGGGGTAAAATTCATCTACTCCGGTTATGTGGACATGGAACAGAAAAAAATAGCGATCATCAACGGTGTGGAATATCAAACAGGGGAAGCCCTTGAAACCGAGGGCTACGAGTTGAAAAGCGTCATGCCGGAAAGTGTTTTGATTGTCAACCGCAGGACAGGCAGCCAGTTATCTGTCCCCATGCAGGAATAATCATTAAGACAGGGAGGTTATTGTCTTGAGAATAAGTGCGAATCCAAAAAGAATCGGCAGCGTACTCATCGGTTTATTGACGCTGATGTTTGTGATCGGCTGTGCCGGAGAACGCCAGATTACGAAAAATGATAATTTTTTTGAAAAATGGAACACCCTTGCAGAAAATTCACAGGGTCATTCACCTGAAGCCAAGCCCAAAAAGATCGATGTTGATCCGAAGTCCGGCAAAAAAATCACATCGGATGCAGCGCTTGGAGGGAGCTACGGGAGACTGCCGACCAAACCCATCAATCTCACCATGCGCCAGGCGGACCTCAAGGCCGTCCTGCGGGCCATGGCCAAATCGGTTAATTATAACCTGATTGTAAGAAACGATTTGAAAGATGAAGTCAGCGTTGATTTCCGCGGTGTTCCCTGGAACCAGGCGTTTATCGGGCTTTTGCAGACGCATGGTTTGTCGTATGTCTGGGAGGGCAATGTCATCCGGGTCATGACCATTGACGGCATCGAAAAGGAATTAAAGCGGAAGGTACAGCTGCGCGACATTCAATGGGTCGAGCCTTTAATGAATCCGGTGGTAATCAAAATCGATTATGCCGATGCGAAGAAACTGGAAAAGACCATGCAGGGGTTCCTGACCAAGGATAAAGACGGAAAGACAAACGGGTCCGTCACTTTGGATGAACACAGCAACTCCCTGGTTATATCGGCGAACTCTCAGGATCTGGCCAAGATGATTCCGATTATTGAAAAACTGGACAAGCCGACGCCTCAGATTCTGATTAAGGCCAATATTGTGGAAACGACCAAAACAGTCGCCCGTGATTTGGGTGTCATGTGGGGTGGAATGTACAGGGGAAATATCAACGGGACCGATCATTACATCACTCCCGGCGGAACCCTGGGGACCGGAGATCCCATGTCGGGCTTATATACCGCAACACAGGACAAGGGCATCAGTGGTCAGGGATTCGCTTCAAACTTCCCGATTCAGGGTATTGCAAGCGCGGTAGGTGCCGGTTCACTGGGTTTGATCATCGGCAAGATTGGCGGTAATCTTCTGGAAGTTCAGCTTCAGGCGCTGCAGCAGGACAACAAGCTCAATATTCTGTCCAGCCCCTCTATCACCACACTCGATAATCAGAAAGCATTTACGGAAAACGGTGAACGAGTTCCCTATACAACAATTGAACAGGCCAGTACCGGCAGCACTCCCACTACCACGACGAAATTTGAAGACGTTGTCATGCGCCTGGAAATCACCCCGCATGTTATTGACGGTAAAAACTTAAAAATGACCATTTCCGTGAAGAAAGACGAAGTGGACATGACCAGAAAGTCCAGTCTGGGAGACTCCTATATTATCAAAAAGAAGACGGAAACGGTTTTGATTGTTCAGGACGGAGAAACCATAGTTATTTCCGGTTTGACCAAACAGCGCCATACAACCGGCGATACCGGATGGCCAGCACTGAAAAACATTCCCCTTTTGGGCTACCTTTTTAAAGTGGATAGCAAAGGTGAGCAGATGGAAGAAGTCCTTATCTTCATCACACCGCATATTTTGCAAGTGGCCAGCGCGGACAAAAAAATGTCCCCACTCGTCCTGGACGACGATCAATCAGGGAAAACGGAAAGCAATTAAGGTCGATGTCTGAACCATGGAATATTTTAATCTGCTTGAATTCAAAAAAGAGCCGTTTTCCAACTCGCCTGAACCCGAGTTTCTCTTTGCCGCGCCACAGCATAATATCTGTCTGCAACGGCTGGAGCTGGCCGTTCGTTTAAGGCGCGGGCTCAATATCATCATCGGCGACGTCGGAACGGGAAAAACAACCCTTTGTCGCAAGCTCATTCAGAATTTAGCAATGCCTGTCGCCGGTGACGCGCCCGTCGTGCAAACATTTCTCCTCATGGACCCGGCAGTGGCAGGACGTTTGGATTTTGTCCGGACGGTATCGTCGATTCTGGGAATTTCCGATGTTGGGGAGGGCGACAGCGAGTGGCAGATCAAGGAGAAAATTAAAAACTTCCTTTTCGAACAGGGGGTTCAGGAACAGAAAAATATCGTCCTGGTGATTGACGAAGGGCAAAAAATTCCGGATGACTGCCTGGAAATCCTCCGTGAATTTTTAAATTACGAAACTAACAGTTTTAAACTCCTGCAGATTGTTATTTTTGCCCAGCCCGAATTGCGTAAAAACCTTGCCGCGCGGGAGAATCTTCTGGACCGTGTCAACTATCTGTATCATTTAAAACCGCTTTCTTTCCTTCAGACGAAAGCCATGATTGAGCATCGGATTTCCATTGCCAGCATTGAACCTGATCGTCGGCCGCTTTTCACTCCTGGCGGAATAGCTGCGGTTTATCTGGCTACGATGGGTTATCCCCGTAAAGTGGTTTCCCTTTGCCATCAGGTCCTGCTCATGATGATGATTCGCGGGAAAAAAAACGCAGGGTGGTTTCTGGTCAGAAGCTGTCAGGGGAGTCTGTCAGTTCGTGGAATCCGGCGTGTGTCGTGGGTAGCGTTGGGTCTTTCATTGTTGACCGTTATTACGTTTTTTGCATTGAGTTATCGGGCGGGGTTGTTGGATAATATCGGCCAAACGCCACACCGGCCTGTTCTGTCGGGGATAAGCATCACAAAAGAGCCTGCAGCGATAGCTCCGCCACAATTAAACAGCCATGAAACTCAAGCGCAAAAGGTTTCTACCGAAACGCCTGAGCAGCCTGACGGCAGTCAATTTTCCAGACAGACCCAAAACATTTCTCAAGCAGCCAATACTTCTGCAACGCATGAGAAAATGCCGGACTATCTCGGCACTCTTTCCATAAAAAAAGGAATGACCGTCTGGCAGGTTCTTGAAACTGTTTACGGGAACAACAGGCAGGATGTGACGAGGCGTTTTGCTGAGGCAAATCCTCAAATTAAAAACATGGATTTCATGATGCCGGGCACCGTGATTCAACTGCCGGCGGAACCGGGAAACACACGTCTGATGAAACCTGAAACGATTCTGGTTTTACTGGAAAAAAGCAGGAACCTGGAAATTGTCTATGAGTCATATCTGGGAAAAAAGAATTTAAACGGCATGGGGGAAATCCTGTTTGTTCCTTTCTGGAATCAGAAGGACGGTTGTTATTTTGCCATTGTTCTGAATCAGAATTTCAAAAGTCTGGAAGAAGCAGGGGAAGCTATTCGGCAACTGCCGCTGGAATTGTCCGCATCGGTTCAGGTTTTGTCTCAGTGGACCGGCGACACGGTGTCTTTTAACACCCGGCTTGCCGGCAACTGAGGCGAATGCAGCATGGAGGTTTGATGAGAGTAAAAAAACGTTTAGGTGAAATGCTGGTTGAAAGCGGCCTGATTACCGAGGAGCGTCTGAAACAGGCCCTGATCGATCAGAAAAAAGCCGGCCTGAAGCTTGGTCAATTTCTCACACGCCTAGGAATTGTCAGTGAACAGCAGATCATTGAAATGTTGAGCAAGCAGCTCAAGATCGCCAAGTATCATCCGGACGCATATCCGCTGGACATCGAACTGACGCGTTTCATTTCCTATGAAGTGGCGCAGAAATATCAGCTGGCGCCGCTTCGGAAAAAAGGAAGACTCCTGACCATTGCGATGGTTGACCCTTTGGACATCAACGCGCTGGATTATATCGAAGTACTGACCAATTCCGAAGTGGAACCCGTGGTCTGTACGGAAAGGGAAATCAACCAGCTCATCAATTCCATTTACGGCACACAGTCCGGTCTGGGCAGCATCATGGACACCATGGAAATCAAATCCCCGGAGGAAGGCCAGGAGGAAGAGGGGACAAGCAAAGAAGAAGTTCAGGTGTCCACCCTGCAGGATCTGGCCGGTGAGGCGCCTGTTGTACGTCTGGTCAATTCAATTTTTGCGCAGGCGATTCGGGATGGTGCAAGTGATGTACACATCAGCCCACAGCAGAACTCTGTGCAATTGAGGTTCAGGATTGACGGAAAGTTAATGGAGGTTCCGTCGCCGCCCAAAGCGCTTTTTCTGCCGATTGTTGCCCGGATGAAGATTCTCGGGAACATGGACATCACCATTTCCCGAATCCCTCAGGACGGCCGGTTTACGCTGAAACTGGATAAAAAAGAAATCAACGTCCGTGTGTCTTCCATTCCCACCATTTACGGAGAAAACCTTGTATTGAGGCTTCTGGACACGAGCAGTGGTGTTTATTCGCTTGACCGCCTGGGAATGATCCCGCGGGACATGGAAAAAATTGAGAGAGTAACCCACAAACCCTATGGGATGGTCCTGAGCACGGGGCCGACCGGAAGCGGGAAAAGCACAAGCCTGTATGCCATTTTGAGTTCCCTCAACAAGCCGGATATCAATATCATGACGCTGGAAGACCCTGTGGAATACCGGATCAACAACATCCGCCAGATTCAGCTCAACCGCAAAGCCGGGATGACATTTGCCGATGGTCTTCGCTCCATTCTGCGCCAGGACCCTGACGTCATCATGGTTGGAGAAATCCGTGATGCGGAAACGGCAGCCATAGCCGTTCAGGCCGCTCAGACGGGACACAGGGTGCTAAGTACAGTCCACACCAATGATGCTGCGGGAGCCATATCGCGTTTTATTGACATGGGCATCGAGCCTTTTCTGGTTTCTTCCGTTTTGCTTGTATCCTTTGCCCAGCGGCTTGTGCGGACAATATGCCCGTATTGCAAGGAGTCCTATCAACCGTCTGAAAAGGCTTACACCGCTCTGGGGATTACCCCGGAAGAAGCAAAAACAGCGAATTTTCAACGCGGTAAAGGCTGTTACCAGTGCAAAAACACGGGATACAAGGGAAGAACCGGTCTCTTTGAGGTCCTGGTTAATGACGTGATGGTTCAGGAAATGATCCTGCAGAAAAGATCAAGCCAGGAAATTACCCGTGCCGCCGTGGAATCCGGAAATTTACGGACACTCCAACAGGATGCGGCAAGCAAGGTTATTCAGGGGATTACCACGCTGGAAGAAGCCATGTCCGGTGTTATGACCTGATAATCGAAGAAGGTAGAAAATGGCAACTTATCGATACAATGCAATTGATGAAACGGGCAACTCCCTATCGGGAACACTGGACGCCGAGTCCATTCAAAATGCCAATGCCATCCTTGGGGCGCGAGGCCTGATTCCCACAGAAATCAGGGAAGACAAAGAAGGCGGGGGTGAATCCCTGATGGACAAAATCAACGCCATGATCGGCGGTGTGAAAATCAGGGACCTGATTCTTTTTACCAAGCAGTTCCGTTCCATGCTCAATGCAGGTGTTCCCATTATCAGGGTATTACAAGTCCTGGAAACCCAGACAGAAAGCGATGTTTTAAGAAGAGCTGTTACGGCCATTTTGGCCGAAGTCCGCCAGGGATCCACGCTGTCTGACGCGTTTGCAAAACACCCCAAGATCTTTTCGCATCTATATTGCAGCATGGTACGTGCAGGAGAGATGAGCGGCAGTGTTCCCAGTGTCCTCGACCGGTTGATTTATATTATTGAACACGAGGCAAAAATCAAAGCAGACATCAAATCCGCTCTTCAATACCCTATCATGGTTTTAATTGCCCTCGGGATCGCTTTCTTCGTATTGTTGACATTTGTCATCCCCCAGTTTACCGCCATGTTTACAAAAACAGGTCTCGAACTGCCCCTGCCGACCAAAATTGCCATATTGATGAATGCCTACCTGAAAAACTATTGGTATGTCATTTTAGGGATTCTTTTTGCTATCATCTTCGGGTTGAGGCAGTATTTCAAAACGCAAAACGGGAAGTTTGTCCGCGACAGTTTTCTACTGAACATACCTGTTTTGGGGCCACTCATGCAGAAAGCGGCCATGTCCAGGTTTTCGAGTATTTTTGCCATTCTACAGACAAGCGGTGTGTCCGTCATGCAGTCTCTGACCATTTTGTCCGATACAATCGGCAATGCCGCCATAGCCAATTCCTTTGACCACATTAAAGCCAAGATTGAGCAGGGATCGGGCATCGCAGCCCCCATGAAAACGGCAAAATATTTTCCGCCGATGGTGATTGACATGATTGCCATCGGGGAAGAGTCCGGAAATATTGATGAAATGCTAAGAGAAATTTCCAAACATTACGATGAAGAAGTGGAATATGCTGTCAAAGCCCTCTCCGAGGCCATTGGCCCGATTTTAATTGTAGGACTGGCGGCTGTGATTGGTTTTTTCGCACTGGCCATTTACATGCCCATGTGGGACATGACTAAAATGGTCAAAAAATAGAAATTTATTAGAACAATGAAACAAAAGAAATTCTACGTAAATCTTTATATTTTGATCCCTGTGATATTCACCGGAATCATGCTGCTTGGCATCATCCTGACTTACCAGTTATTTGCCGGGCATTCAGATTCTTCTTCAGTCATCAGCATTTACGTACTTGCTGTGATTTTTGGGGCTATTACATTCATGGCCAGTTATTTTATGATGCAGTTTTTTTTAAAACCCCTGGTGGATTTTGTGGAAAAAACGCAGAAAATGCCAATTTTTTCCACAGAAGAAACAAAGAAAAAAGCTGATATCACTGACGATTTTAGCCGGATCAACCAGGTATTTGAAAGTGTCACGAATATCCTGAGCAACGTGGAAGCCAGGGAACTTTTCCCGCATATTATTGGTTCCAGTGCGGCCATGCGCAATATTTTTACCCAGATCGTAAAAGTGGCCCCCACGGATTCCACCGTGCTGATTACCGGCGAAAGTGGAACAGGCAAGGAGTTGATTGCTTCAAGTATTTTTAAACACAGTCTACGCAAGGATAAACCCTTTGTAACGATTAACTGCGTAGCAATTCCAGAAGGATTGCTGGAAAGTGAGTTGTTTGGGCATGAAAAAGGCTCATTCACCGGAGCTACGGCACGCAAGATCGGCAAATTTGAAATTGCCGATGGTGGAACGGTTTTTCTTGATGAAATTGGAGACATGCCGATGTCCATCCAGGCAAAGGTACTACGCGCTCTACAGGAAAAGGAATTTGAACGGGTTGGCGGAACCAAGCCCATCCATGTAGATATCCGGGTGATTGCCGCCACCAACAAAGATCTTTTGCAGTTGATCAAAGAAGGCAAGTTCCGGGAAGATCTCTATTTTCGACTGAATGTTTTTTCGATTGTGCTGCCACCTCTCAGGGAAAGAAGGGAAGATATCTCGATCCTGGCAGATCATTTCCTGAAAAATTCACCAAAACCCGCAAAACTTTCAACAGCTGCGCTGCAGGTTTTAATCGGCCATAACTGGATAGGTAACATACGGGAATTAAAGAATGTTTTGGAAAGAGCCTCCATCATGTCTGAAGAAGGTGTAATTGACGCTTCTCATCTGCCGGAGGAGATCAGACAGGGAATAAACGTATCGGCGAGTTCGTCCAGACAAAACCTGCCACTTGATGAGAGAATAAATTTAATGGAAAAAGAGGTGATCATCAGTGCTTTGAAAGAAACAAGCGGAGTTCAGGTCAAGGCGGCGGCGATCCTAGGAATCAACCAGAGAAGCCTGTGGCACCGCATAAAAAAACATGAAATTGATGTTGATATATTTAAAAATCTACAATAATTGTAGATAGAATTCAAAATATTTGAGGATGCATTGTAATATGTAGTGAACAATCAAAGAAAATGTGAAAGGAGGAACATAAAAACAGAATAAAAGATAACTAAAATCAATTACTTAATAAAATCAAAAATTATTTTAAGAAATTTCATTGTAATTTTATAATGGCAGGTAAAATGCATGTACATTCTTGTGAACTAAAGCGAATAAAAATCAAGATTAGCTTTAAAAAACATAAAAGACCAAACTAGGAGGAAAGAGCATGACAAATCAGAAAGGTTTTACATTAATCGAAATCATAGCAGTATTGGTTATTCTGGGTATTTTGGCGGCAGTTGCAGTGCCTAGGTACATTGACATGCAGGCAGAAGCTAAGAAAGCGGCAGCCAAAGGTCAGGTTGCCGAAATGAAATCAACATTAAATTTGGCTTATGCAAAACTTTTCATGTCGAATGGCACTGCGCCAACAACCGGTGCTGCTGTTGTAACGGGAGCTGGATTAACCAGCGGTACCGCTGCGGATGTAGGAACAGCACCTGATATATGGAACGTAACTCTGACTGGAAGTGGAACAAATGTAACGGTTGCGGTAAACAGTCGCAATACAGATACTGGATACACCGCTTCAGGTACTTGGACCATTCCGACGGGACCATAATTACACCCAGTTCTTAGAAGGATGAATACAATTAGAATGTCTTAAAAAACAAGTTGTGGAGTAATAAATTTATTACTCCACAACTTGTAGCTTCTCTTAGATAAAATTGTTCAAATTTATCTGAAGATTAAATTGCTTACTTCCTTTCATAACGAGGCAGAAAATTGATTAACGAAAAAGGTTTTACTTTAATCGAAATCATTGCTGTCCTGGTAATTCTGGGGATTCTGGCCGCAGTAGCCGTGCCTAGATATATGGATGTGGCGGCTCAGGCGAAAATTTCCGCAGCAAGGGCAGAAGTGGCGGAAATGAAATCATCACTTAACATGGCTTATGCGAAATATTTCCTGTCAAATGGATCAGTTCCTTCTAATGGTTCGCAGGTGATTGCAGCTGCTGGCCTGACTTCCGGCAGTGCTGCAAATATAGGTACTGCTCCAGATGTGTGGAATGTAACTTTAACAGGCTCAGGAACAAGCGTAATTATAACGGTCAACAGTTACGGTGCGACTGCTGATAATGAATATACTGCAACCGGTACCTGGAATATGCCTCAATAGTTATTATTGAATCATTCTCTGCCGGGCATTGACTATTTTCCGTATTTTGTAAACATCCGGCACATAAACAAGAAGATTAGGATTGCGGGAAAGCTCATTGATATAAATGTTTAAAATCATAGTTTTTTTCAGACAGAACAGCTTGGCCAGTTCTTCATCCAGTTCTCCTGCCATATTTAAATCATAGTATAATTCAATCAAGGCTAAATTTACATAAGGATCAATAGGAAAGGAATTCCGGTAGAGTTTCCAATATAGTATCGCGGAACGGATGTTTCCTTTTTTCTTTTCAACTTCGGCGAGTATTTTGAGAGGGAAAGTGCAGGATATGTTCCTTTTTAGGAATTTCTTTGCGTAAATTTCCGCTTCCTTTATTTTATTTTCTTTCAGCAGAATCAGGCAAAAAGTTTCGTTTAATATGTGATCGTCCGGGTATTTTATCAGCAATGGTTCAATTAAATCATAGGCTTGAGAATATTCATATTTTAATAATTTTATTCTGGCTACAAAGAGCCGGTTGGTAAGGTCGGGCTTTATGTTTTGGGCCGCTTTTTCCAGGTAATGCTGGGAAAGATCATAATTCCCCTGATGGAAGTAATATACTCCTAAATTTTGGACCTGTATGTCACGCACATAAGCGTTGGAAAAATGATTTAACTCAATCGCCTTTTGAAAGTGATACAGTCCCTTTTCCTTCTGCTCGCGTTCCAGGTAGAACAATCCTATGTTAGTGTGAGGTCGGCTCAATAGCGGATATTTTTTTATGTTGTCCATCCATAAAAGAAACTCGTTGGACACAATTTCGTTTCGCCGATGGGTGATGTCACCTAATCCAAAGATAATGATCATGACACCAAGGGCAACGATCAGTTGGACCATTTTTTTATATGAAAAATAATCGATTGCAAAGATTATAAACTCAGAAATAGGAACAAACAGAAGCATTGAAGGTATATAGTTACGATGCTCATAGATTAATTCTAATGGAATGAAAGAACCTTCAATAAAATGATTGATAAAAAAGAAAATTATGCAAAAAGACACAAGAGGTCGCTTTTTTGCAATGTAAAAGGAAAAGCAAATGATGATAAAAATTATTAAAATAGCCGGCAGCGTAGTCCACGGCTGTAGCAAAGAGCGTGAAATTTCGATGTCATAGAGGAAACTGAGACGTGAGCCGATAGGGTAAAACAAAAGCGAAAGATAAAACAAAATGACGCGTGGTTCGGTAAACAGCCTTTGCGTTAAAGTAAAATCACGTCCTGCGTACCCATCGAGAATATTTGAAAAGCCACCAGTGTAAACCAATCCAAGAATAGCAATCATCAAAAGAGGCAAGATTAAAATTTTACCGGATTTGATGAGGTTGTCTTTTGTTACTCCCTGAATCAAAAATAAATCAAACAGGAAAATGCTTACAGGCAGCATGGCTGCGTTCTCCTTGGTCAGCATTGCGGCTATACCAGCCGCGGTGCAGGCCACGAAAAAAAAGATTGAAAAACCAGTCATCTCTGACGTTCGTGCCTTTAGATAGAAGTACATGGACATGATGTAAAACAACCCGGCCATGGAGGACATTCTTTGTACAATATAGGTAATGGATGTTACGTGAACAGGATTTAAGGCCCATAATAAAGATGCAAGTAGCGCGACCGGATACTCAATCAGCGAGTATTTCTCGCGGAGAATAGGAAGTTTCAGTGTATTGTGAATAAAAAGAAAAAGAAAAACAGCAGCCAGGTAATGGATGATAAAGTTGACCACATGAAACCCGAAGACATTCATGCCACCGCAATAATAATTCAATGCAAAGCTTAAATAGGAAAACGGACGAAGCAATCTGTCCTGATAAATGCCGGTGAATGATTGTTTTATTTCTGAAAATGACAAGGATGTGATCTGAATGTGCGGATTAAGGACTATATTGGCAAAATCGTCAAAGTGCCAATCGCCCTGGAAACTGTTCGAGTAGATAATGATCAGGGCAATGAATAGGGATAAAATGGTAAAGGCATATTTTCCCGCATCAGGGAATTTGCAGCGTAAAGGAAGGGTAAATCCATTTTCTTTTGTCAGCATAGAATCATCACATTTGAACGATCATTCTTTATACTAATAGCCTGGGAGAATAAATGCGTATTAATAATATGAAAAAAATATCTCCCTATGCTTGTGTATGAAGTTCCTTCACTCTGCCTGCAATAGAAGTGAGTGAAAGTTACCTGCACAGTCAACCTTAGTGTAGCATCAATTTTAATTATTACTTACTATTTTTGTTATTCTTTGTCTAAATATTTTACCATAATAATTGAAATTACTTGATATTCCTGTGTATCGATAATAACATAAATCAAAAATGATAATTGCGGTAGCAGCAGAGCATTTCCATCTGTAACGATTATATCATCCGTTCTCTGTACGTGAATACTAATGATGGATTCAAAGACCGAGTCAGAGATCATTGCGCGGGTATTGAGCGGGGACCGGCAGGCGTATGCTCTGCTGGTTGAGAAATATAAAGGTCCTGTCTTTAATCTTGCATATCGAATGACAGGCAGCTATGAAGACGCTGACGACCTGACGCAGGAAACATTCATCAGGGCTTATCAAAAGCTCCAGCAGTTTGATCAGAACAAAAAATTTTTCACCTGGCTTTACACCATCGGCATCAATCTAATCCGAAATCATCTAAAGAAAAATGCCCGGGACATTTCACATCTGGCCGCAGCCGATTCCGCTTTGAAACAGCAGTCGCAGGGAAATGGAAGAGGGGAAGGCGATGAACTTTCTGATGACAGAATGATTCGGCTCGAGCAAGTTATCCGGAAACTGCCAGTTGATTTGCGGGAAGCCATCCTCCTGAGATTTGTGCAGGACCTGACCTTTGAAGAAGTGGCAGCCGTGACAGGCGATTCTGTCAGCGCCGTGAAGATGCGCATTTACCGTGGGCTGGAAAAAATGAAGCAGATGATGGAAGACACCAAATGAATATTTTCCCCATGCGGCCCATCAGACTGTGTCGCAATCTCATCGCGAGGGATGGAAACGACCGAAGTAATCTCATAAGTTCACGAATACATGCGATTACCACGACGCCTGAGAGGCGTCTCGTAATGACAAAGAAGAACTGCGACAGAGTCTCCGGAGGGGGACAAAATACGGTCGCTGAGCTTGTTGTAGCGTGGTCGCTGAGCCTGTCGAAGCGAGCTTTTCCCTTTCTATATCCTCTGCCGGCGATTGGCGCCCTGCATATGCGGGATAAAGTCAGCGCCGGAGGTGGTTAACAAAAAAATAAATGTTGTGTTCTCCGGAATACTCCCGAAATCCTTAGGGAAGGAATGAAACCCCCGGAATTAGCATCAGGTACCCAAAAAATGTACTATTGAGCTTAGTATGTCGGAAAAATGTCGACATACTATGCTGAAATGTGATGATTTTGGGTACCAGCTGAATACAAATTTGTTCTGCAGTCGATTTAATTTTTGATGCTTATTGAATTTGCAAACAAAGGCAATAGGAATTAATTTGAGGCTATTCAGAGACTTAAATCAAAAAACAATAAACTGCCCGTAATATGCAATATTGTTTTACTCGCTACCGTATGGCAACTGAAAATTGCCGGCGACAACTCCCGGAACAGTGATGTCTTCATCAAGTGATTCCCACCGTAAGGCATACCCATTTAGCCGAATAGAAACCTCTTATAATGCTTCATCTGATGCTTGAGACAAAAGTTTGAAACGATCTGCCGGAAATCCGATAATTCGTCCATCGGTAAGTTCTAAATATATAGTTCTTTTTTCTGTCCATGCCCGCATTGCGGCCGGTTCAATGGTCTCTTTTAATGCTAAAGTACTCATAATATGTTGCCTCCAAAAAATCATTTTGTTCAAATAGGGGGTTAAACTTTTTTCAAATAGTGAAAAAAGAGTTTCACTCCCTTTGTGTTGACTCTGGAAAAATGATTTTTGTCGGTTGTGTGAATTTCCTTGCACCCGGAAATGAGAAATGTAGCAAGTATCAGGGAATCGACATAGGGGATCCCGCTGCTGGCCTTTAATCCGGCGGCTTTTTCGACAATTTCCCTCTCGACAGGGACTACATTGGCCGCTATGAAAATATTTTCGGCCAGTTGTTTTCCCAAGTCCGACTTATTTAAGCGAAAAGAGATGTAAAGCAATTCACCGATCGTTAACATTGAAACAACAGGCGGTATGTCAGATAGGGAAAGATCATTCCATAAACGAAGCGCTTCTTTTTCTTTGTGCATCAACGCGATGAAGAAACCCGTATCCAATCCAATTACCATCGGTCGTTCTCCCGATCGGTCATCCAGTCTTTAATAACTGCATTAAAAGTACGTGTTTTTCCCAACTCCTGTGTCGCTTTGGTGACTAGATCGAAAGCAGCCTTCCTGTCGCCGGGCAAAAAATAATTCTTCAGGGCGTTTTGAATGGTATTTGAAGGATTAGTGCCTGACGATTCCAGCATCTGCAACAAATTATCATTCAGGTATATGCTTATCGTTTTTCCCATAACCTTTTCCTCCAGACGAAATGTAATTGTTTTGGCATATAATATATTAGAATATATGAGATGTCAAGATTAGACTTTCACATATATGCGTATTTACCGCGGGTTGGAAAAAATAAAGCAGATGATGGAAAAATAACTTGTGACTATTTTGTAAAGAGGATTGTATATAAATCATAGAGAAATTTGAATTACAGAAAGAAAAAAGGTGGAAAAGTCTCAATGCCGGAAGAATATAAAGAATACAATGACTTAATTAAACAGATGAAAGCGATGCCGCAGGTAACCCCGCCATCGGATATTACACAGCAGGTGATGGGCAGACTTGTCGATGAACAGGAATTGAGCCTTCTGTATCAATTAAAGAAAGCTGGTCTTAGATTTTATTTAGGTGAGAAGAATGAAACCTCCA
Source organism: Deltaproteobacteria bacterium ADurb.Bin151 (assembly GCA_002070455.1). Classification (GTDB taxonomy): domain Bacteria; phylum Desulfobacterota; class Syntrophia; order Syntrophales; family Smithellaceae; genus UBA8904. Next base: position 435 of record MWDG01000009.1, on the reverse strand, counting down.
TCAGTAAAGCAGCCTGTTCCTTTTATTATATCATGACGGGCTTCTTTTATCTGATTATCGGCATAGTGTCCATGACAGGTATCAAAAAAATCAACGTAGAACTCGTAGACATAAACTGGATAGGATTGCAGCCCTATTTTGCTATCGGAATAGCGATATGGCTTTTTTCACTTGGTGTTGTGTTGAAAATCGATGGTAAGGCCGGGGTCAATGCGGCGAAGTATGGTACAATGTTATATATATTTCTTGCTGTTTTAAACAGCATACTGCTTCAATCCTATATACAAATTCCGTATGCGATCCTTTTTGTCATCGGACTGGCAGCTGCCAGCGCATTTATGGGAATCATGCTTGTTAAGGCAATTCAGAAAATGGATTGGAAGGCCATATGATTCGAAGAAAAACAGCCATTCATTTAAAATTTATTAATAGCAA